>CAZSCD010000100.1:0-10016 GCA_964605345.1 uncultured Dehalococcoidia bacterium | reverse complement strand
CCATATGGCCGCCGCTTGTTCAGTAGTTATTTCTATACCAGCACCTTTAAGTACTAATCTCTCATATTCGGCAAAAAACCGGCCTCGTTCTTTTGAGCTTAAGGTACGTAAAGGGCTATCCGCATTTTGTTTCGCCATATATGCATCGGCAATTGAGTATCCCTTTGCGACTCCTTCAGGTGTCAATTGAATATTGAAATCTAGACACGCGGTCGACTGAATCACAAATCGTGAAGGATCAAATCCAACCAAAGTTCCATAAAAGTCAAAAAAAACTGTCCTGATCATGCTTCGATTATAATATCATGCACCATAAGTCTATGCCAAAAGTCAACATGATTTAGTATTATCAACTCGATGAGGTTATATGAAAGGAGGCCATATGCAAGCGGGAAAAATTTCATTAGAGTTTTTATCCATGCTCTTAGATTCAATAGAAATAACTGATCCTCGTGTAGTTTTAGGACCCAAACCGGGAGAAGATGCTGCACTCATTGACTTAAATAACAGATACTTGGTAACGAAAATGGACCCGATAACCTTCGCAACTGATCATATTGCCTGGTATCTAGTGAACATAAATGCAAACGACTTAGCAGTCATGGGTGCCAAGCCTAGATGGCTTATGGCCTCTCTTCTTTTTCCAGAAGGAACCACACCTGAAAGTATAACTAAAACTTTCAATGAACTAATAACGGCATGTGAAAGCCTAGAAATATCATTAGTCGGTGGCCACACAGAAATTACATACGGTATATCTCGCCCAATAGCAGTAGGAGCAATGTTTGGCGAAGTAAAAAAGAAACGAGTTGTGCTCACATCAGGAGCAAAGCCTGGTGATGCAATACTGTTAACCAAAGGTATTGCTATTGAAGGTTCATCTATCCTTGCACGAGAAGCAACCGATGAATTAAAACGTAAGGGCATTAAGCCCAATATCCTCAAACGTGCGGAGGATTTCATTTTTGATCCTGGTATTAGTGTGTTAAAGGAGGCCATTCTAGCTTGCGACACCGTTAAACTAAACTGTATGCATGACCCTACCGAAGGAGGACTAGTTACAGGGCTACACGAGATAGCAAAAGCTGCAGGCGTAGGCATGATTGTAAACGCAGATCAAATTCCTGTTTTGCCAGAATGTAAATCCATATGCGAAGCATTAGGTATCGACCCGCTTGGGTTAGTAAGTTCAGGCGCGTTGCTGGCTACGTTATCACCTTTGGAAGCATCAAAACTTATAGAAATATTGGCAGACCAAGATATACCAGCCTACAATATAGGACGTATCACATTACCAGAAGAAGGAGTGAAATTAATCCAAGGAACAATCTCGCGAGACATGCCTGTATTTAGACGAGATGAGTTAGCTAGATACTTTGGCAATAATTCGCAATCTACTTCATCTGAAAACATTCATTAACCTTTTTATTTAATTTGAGCGCCATCTTACATTGTGTGCATGGCCCAAACTTGCAAACAAGTATATGTTCTCAACACTGGACTATCTTAAGTTCTCTAAGTTACACTTACCCCTCGGTGAAACATGGAGAGGCATTTGTTTACTTTTCTCCAACCAACTATTGGGAGCCTTTACATTTTGGGAAACACTATTAATAAAAATGAGTTTAGCCGTGCGATGGTCGTAGTTGCCCATGCTGATGATGCGGAATATGGTTGCTCAGGAACTGTCGCCAAATTATGCGACCAAAAATACGAGGTTGTTTACGTCATTTGCACCAATGGAAGTAAAGGCACAAGCGACCGTAATATCACTCAAGAAAAACTTGTAGACATTCGTCGTGCTGAGCAAGTCGCAGCTGGAAACGTACTTGGTTTAAAAAAAGTGGTCTTTCTGGATTATGCCGATAGTTACCTTCAGCCAACATTAGATCTGAGACGCGATATCGCAAGACAAATACGCATCTACCAACCAGATGTAGTCATATGCCAACACCCTATGAGAAATCTAGAAGGATTTTGGGGTGTAGGCCACCCAGACCATATCGCTGCCGGTGAAGCAACTCTATCGGCAGTATTTCCTACGGCTCGTGACCACTTGACATTCCCCGAACTGCTGGACTCAGGATTAGAGCCACACAATGTGTCGGAGGTTTGGATCATGGGACACCCTATTCCAGACTTCTGGGTCGACGTTACCGAATATATTGACGTTTCAGTGAGAGCCATCATGCAACATGAATCACAAATAGAAGGCCGATCATACGAATACATGAATGACAGAATGCGAGACTGGCGCCGCCAACAGGCAGTAGGAAAAGGCATTCAATACGCCGAAACATTTAAACGTATCGATTTCCAACGCTGAATCACGTTAATCAATTCTTCAGCACGTTATATTTATCCTGTACACGATTCCCTTTATTCTTCGAATTTCCGAAATACTAGACAGGCGTTCTGTCCCCCAAAACCAAAGCTGTTAGAAAGAACAGAATCTACCAATTGACGCCGAGACGTGTTTGGAACATAGTCTAGGTCGCATTCTGGATCAGGAAATTCATAATTAATCGTGGGGTGAATTACATCATGAACGATAGATTTAATACAGGCAACTGATTCAAGTGCCCCAGCTCCACCTAAGGCATGCCCTATCATAGATTTAGTAGAACTAACAGGAATTTGGAAAGCCTTTTCACCTAACGCCTTCTTAATGGCTAAAGTTTCCGCCAAGTCATTCTTCGGTGTAGAGGTGCCATGGGCATTTATATAACTCAGATCTCCTGGAGTTAGTCCTGCATCTTGCAGGGCCAACAAAATAGCTCTAGCAGCCCCGCTGCCATCTGCTTCGGGTTGTACAGGATGAAACGCATCTGATGAAACACCGTATCCTGACACTTCCGCTAGTATGTGAGCCCCTCTTTTCAATGCATGAGGCAAACTTTCTAAAACCAACACGGCAGCTCCTTCAGCAGGAACAAATCCATCTCGATTAGATTCAAATGGGCGGCTTGCTTTTTCTGGTGATTCATTCTGTCTCGTCAATGCTTTGATAATATTAAATCCTCCCAAGCCTAATTCGCTTATACCAGCCTCACACCCACCACCCAGAATCACATCTGCTACACCTCTACGTATGGCTTCAGTCGCATCTCCAATCGCCTGAGTGCCTGCTGCACATGCTGTAATTACCGTAGATGTATAACCTTTCAGTCCATATATTCTACTTATATTTGCAGCTGCCATATTAGGTAAAATCATAGATATGAAGAATGGACTCATTCGCATCCCGCCTTTTTCAATCAAAACCCTGGCATTATCCTCTGTAGTTTGAAATCCACCAATACCGTTACCAATGACTACGCCAAATCTGTCGAGCGGCCCCTGGGAGAGATTCAGATTAGCGTCTTGTATGGCACGACCTGCTGCAGCCACAGAAAGTTGGGAAAACCGTGCCATACGACGAGCTTCTTTAAGATCCATGTATTGACCTGGATCGAATTTTTTTACTTCTCCTGCAATACGACACGGATATTTGTCTGAATCACAAAGAGTGATCGGAGCAATTCCTGATTTACCTGATACTAGACCATCCCAGTAACCTTCTACTGATTGGCTCAATGGAGTCATTGCCCCCATACCTGTAACCACAACTCTTTTTTCGATTTGTCTAGAAACGGTCATTATTTCCTCACATAAACATGCTTATATCTTTAATTTAAATAGGGCTTAATACAAGGACTCTCTTCAGGAGATATATTTCTAATCTCCTGAATCATCTCAGCAGCTATAGAAAACGATCCTGTTCCTAAAATCAAATCGTCTTTAGTGGCAATATCAAGTACTTTACTAGTAGCTACTCCAACGTTTTCCGTCTCAAACAGCAAGGGTACGCCTTGGTCCGAAAATATTTCTTTAACTTCATTGTTTGGCATAGATCTTGGGTGCCTAGATTGAGCAAGTATCGTCACCGGTGATAATTTCGATATTTCAGAAACCATTCCTATTAGATCGTGTCCATATAGAGTACCAAAAATCAGAAACACTTGGCGATACTCAAAATGGCTAAGAATGGTTTTTGTAAGACGTGCGATAGAATCTGGATTATGTGCTCCGTCAACTATAACTAACCTAGGATACCGCGACAATATTTCGAAACGAGCTGGCCATGTAACCTGTTTTAGTCCATTAATAATGTCATCACTTGACACATGATATCCTTTTCGAATAAGCGTTTCAGTTATTGCTATAGCTGTACACGCATTTTCTACTTGGTGTTCGCCCAAAAGTTTAGTTCGGATATTATACTTATCATAAAATCCTGCAACTTCAAATGATTGCCCTGACAAATCCACTTCATTTATAGCCCAGTCAATCATTTTACTGACTTCTATCAAGGAGGCTTTTCTCTTAATAGCGACTTCACGAAATACTTCTAAAACTCCTTCGGGTTGAGGAGCTACTATAGCAGTCACTCCTTTTTTCAAAATACCTGCTTTTTCGTAGGCAATAAGTTCCAATGTGTCTCCCAATGTCTGGACATGGTCCAAGCTAATTGATGTAATACCACAAACTTCTGGATCAACGATATTGGTGGCATCCAGCCTGCCACCCATTCCCACTTCAATTACCTGGAAATCAGATCCTATTTTACTAAAATAAAGAAAGGCCATAGCAGTCATCATTTCAAAATAAGTTACACTGCCATATGAACTGTTCTGGTTCACCCAATTTACTGTTGGCCAAATTATTTCTACTAATCCTGTGAATTCCTGTCGGCTAATGGGTTCAAGGCCAACTCTAATTCTCTCAACTGCACTGTGGAGATGTGGAGATGTATAAAGTCCTACTCTATATCCACTTGTCGACAAAATGGAAGTAACCATAGCAGCAGTGCTGCCTTTTCCTTTTGTTCCAGCCAAATGAATAGTCGGGGTTTTTAAATGAGGGTTGCCTAGTCTATTCATGAGCAACAACATTCTCTCCAAGTGAAAACAGGCGTGTTTTGGAGTGTGAGTGGATCGCTCGAAATCAACCAAACCCATTATTTTCCCTAAGGCTATTTCATAACTGTTGTTACCTTCAGGAAATTCATCTATTGTACTGTTCTCTTTAACCATACATCCTCTATCAAATCATCTACCACATCATCCAAAAGTTTCTACTAGGCCCATTAGATATTCAAGTGTTTTTAATTATATCTCGTATTTTCACAGTCCCTGTGTTTAATTGCCTGTGTATACAAAGCCAATTGAGAGTATCGGAAGAATTCATAGAATCGCAAGGGATATACAGGTATTTCTGTTAACGTTATTAGATATACTTTTCGTATCGCAAGTTGACTGGGAATGTTGTTGTTGATAGGCTAGTGAACATGACTAAAGGCAAGAAACCCCTCATTACAAAGGCCAATTCGGATTCGATTTACTCGGATTTAGGTGTTACTCCTATCATCAACGCTATAGGTAGCGTAACACTTTTAGGTGGGTCTACCCCAACTCCAGAAGTTAAACAAGCAATGAATCAGGCAGATGCTGCCTACGTGCCTCTTGAAGAACTCCAATTAAAAGCTGGGAAAGCTATTGCTCGTATAGCCAATGTTCCAGCTGCTTACGTAACTTCCGGGGCTGGGTCCGCTTTAACATTAGCTACTGCAGCATTTATGGCAGGTGACGATGACCAGAAAATTGAACAGCTTCCATCAACAAAAGGAATGAAAAGCGAGATCCTTATTCAGTGCAGACATGTATACTGGTATGATCGATGCTTGGAATTAGCTGGCGCAAAACTGGTGAGCTTTGGAACTTCTCAAAAAACCTCCTCGGAAGACCTGATTAAAGCAATAGGCCCTAACACCGCTGCAATTCATTATGTTGCCGCAGAACAATCTCCTGACCCATTTACTCTTTCACTCGAACAAACAATTGAGATAGCACACAGCCATGGAGTACCTGTAATGGTAGATGCGGCAGCACAAATATATCCACTAGATCTCGTTGGTAAGTACGTGCGCATGGGAGCTGATTTCCAATGTGTCGCCACCAAGTACATAGGCGCGCCTCAATCAACTGGGATAGCTCTAGGCACAGAAGAAATGATTTACAAGCTATCTTTACAATCATTTGTGTCTTATGAAGGGCGCCGCATACGTGGTATAGGAAGGCCTCAAAAAGTTGATCGACAGGAAATAATAGGCGTAGTTGCAGCGATGAATCACTGGATGTCAATGGATCACGAACTTCGCCTTATCAAAGCCGAACAACAAAGCAAGGAAATTCTTAGACCTTTACAAAATATTCCTGGGGTCGAATCCGAGATGTTAACAAAAATAATTGGGCATCAGCCATTTGGAGTAAGCCTTAAGGTTGACTCCAGTATTACAGGCGTCACTGTACATGAAATTGTGGAAAATTTAAAACAGGGAACTCCACCAATATGGACCAGAGTGCCTTCAATCCAAGAAATAACTGAGGAAGGGCTACGTGTTGATGGAGAACCTAGAATCATCATTCATGTTTTTGGCCTCAATGATGGAGAGGATACTATTGTTGGAGAAAGAATCTCTGCACTGCTTACTAAGTAACTCAAAACCTGAAACCACCTTTTGTTACGTATTATCAGTACCTATTTAGTGTCTCTAGAATACACACCCTAAAAACTTCTATCACTCTATTACAGGTGACACCTTCACTTCAGTTTCGGTCAATTTTTGCCTGATACGTCGTGTTCGGTCCCAGTCAGCCCTCCATATTTCCATAAGAATGAACTCTTTTCTATTACGTTTTATTTTTTTGGTTTCACTAAACCCCGATTTTGCAAAACAACGCCTAGCCCTGTGGTTCCATTCGAGTGTGTGAAGATATAAACGCGTTAAAGGCGTAGTAGAAAAAATATGATTAAGCAAGGTACGTAATGAATCAGCACCATATTCTCTCGACCAATAACTGCGCTCTCCAATCATGATTCCAACCTCTGCTTCCCCTTCTTTAAGATCAATGTCGTAGTACATGCAATTTCCAATATGTTTGCCGTCATGAGTATCGATAGCTAAGCGCTTGGACTGAGTTGTAGGGAAAAGCAAATCCTCTTTCGCGTATGCAACGTAATCTTTGTAAGACATATCAAGGGGGCGAGTGCCATCAAGAGTAGCCAGTTCTTCATCCGTGCGCCATTCATAATCATCACACGCGTCTTCTATGCGTTTCTCACGTAGTAAAATTTTCTCGCCTTTGATAAAAACTAGTTCGTTCAATTTGATTTTTTCCCTGAAATAATACCCAGTCCTTTTTCGACAACGTCTCTTTCATTTTTAAAAGTAAGCATCTTCAGTGCCTCATCAACAGTCGTCCAGAGAACATAGTCAAACTCATCATCATGTTTAGATACATCTCCTCCGATCGGTGACATAAGAAAGAAGTGCACTGTTTTGTGGCAGCGTTTTTCACTACCATACTCATTGAAGCGATAATCTGTGCTATGTATGAATCCTTCATTTCTGACCGTCAGGCCTGTCTCTTCTTCCACTTCACGGAGGGCAGCTTCTTCCAATCTTTCTCCCTTTTCAAGCATGCCCTTTGGGAGCCGCCATGTCTGTGGTATTCGCGTGCCACATATAACCACCTCAATCTTTTCTTCTGTTGCTCGATATACTAACCCTCCTGCGCTAATTAACTGATTATCACATTTTCTTTTATTCATACATTCCTTCAAGTCAACTTATTCAGGTAATCTTTACAAATATTATGGCGACATTAAGATAGGAGTCAAGAAGATTCAGATGAAGGGTTCCATTGACACCAAAGATTTTTCACTCACGAATCACTGGGGTTAGAGTAGATTGACTTCACGTTAAAATTACTTCGATCTTAAGGAATATCCTCTTGAATTAAGTGTCTTATTTCCATTAAAATGCGGGGAGAGTCTTAATAAGAATAATGTTAACAGGTAAATAGCCATTGTGTCCTCCCCTTTAAATCAGTCCCGTGAGACTGGTAAGGGACGATCGCATTGAAGTGTTGGCGCTTCGCGCGATTGACCTCTTGCCAGCAGGCAGGAGGTTTTTTTATGACCTCGGGAGTTCAAGACAAAGTAGTCTTATCGTCCACACAGGTTTCACGTGCTCTAACTCGCATCGCCCATGAGATACTCGAACGGAATGGGGGATCTGAAGATGTGGTCCTGGTAGGGATTCATACCAGAGGTGTTCCTATAGCTGGGTACATAGCGACATATATCGAACACATAGAAGGGGATAATATACCAGTCGGCTCGTTGGACATAGGCTTGTATAGAGACGATGTAGCTAGAGGGACTCGGGCATTGATTCGTCCCACGGAAATGCCGGTGGATATCGAAGAACAGAAGGTGGTTTTGGTTGATGACGTATTATTTACAGGCCGAACCGTTCGTGCCGCAATGGATGCATTAACTGACTTTGGGCGCCCAAGAGCGATCCAGTTAGCAGTAATGATAGACAGGGGACACAGGGAATTACCCATTCGCGCCGATTATGTTGGCAAGAACATCCCAACTTCACCTGAAGATAAGGTTATGGTATTAGTCCAAAACACTGATGGGATGGATGGAGTAACCCTGCGAAGGAACACAGAAAAATGAAACAAACTATTTTTTCAAAACCTAATAAGGGGAACGTTATTCATTCTGGCAACACGCCTGTCTCTACAATGTCCTTAGATAAGTTAACTGCAGAACGACGGCACATACTAGATTTGGACAATTTCTCGGAAGAGGAAATATGTTCTGTGCTCGAAGACGCTGAAACGATGAGCGGGATATTACACCGTTCCATTAAGAAAGTTCCTGCTCTACGAGGGAAAACCATTGCGACTTTATTCACCGAGCCTAGCACACGTACACGTGCTTCCTTCGAACAAGCAGCAAAGCTGCTTAGCGCAGACATTATAAATGTCTCAAAAGATGACAGTAGCGCTAAAAAGGGGGAATCGCTTTACAACACAGCACTCACACTGCGAGCTATGAAAGTTGACGCAATCGTTATTCGTCATCCTCACCCAGGCGCTCCTTACATGTTAGCCAAACATTTAGATTGTCCTGTAATTAATGCTGGTGATGGTGCTCACGCTCATCCAACCCAGGCACTTTTGGATCTCTTCACCATAAAAAGTTGCCTTGGTAAAATCAAAGGAGCCAAAGTAGTAATTGTTGGGGACATTTTGCATAGCCGTGTAGCACGGTCAAACCTTTGGGGATTAACAATCATGGGAGCTCAGGTAGTCCTCTGTGCACCGCCAACATTGATTCCTTCAGATCTACTAGGCGTAGGGCAACGTGCACCTCAACACCCCTTTGCTTCAGTAGAAATTGAACCGAACATTGAACATGCTTTCAAAAGTGCAGACGTGATTATGGCTTTACGAATACAATCAGAACGACAACTGGCAGGGCATTTACCAAGTTTAAGGGATTACTCAAAGATGTATTCAGTTGCGTCTCGACATCTAAAAATAGCAAATGATGACGTCATAGTAATGCACCCAGGACCCATGAATGAAGGAGTGGAAATAGAATCCAGTGTAGCTCATGGTCCTAAATCCGTTATAGAAAAACAGGTAACCAATGGCTTGGCTATCAGAATGGCAATCTTATATAGAACATTAACGACATCACAAACATAATTTTATCACGCAAGAAAAAATGAAATGGAACAACATTGCTTAATAATACCCACGCCTATCGATCATAATAAACAGTTAGGACAAAGTATTTGAAAACTATTCTATTAATCAAAGGTGGCCGAGTCGTAGACGCCGGGCAAAACATTGATAAGGTATCCGATCTAATTATAGAAAATGCTGTCATAAAAGCAATTGGCGAAAATCTAGCGCCACCTGAAGGAGCTAAAATTTTAGATGCTTTTGGTTTTGTTTGATTCGGTGTATTCATAGATCTACACTGTCATCTACGTGAACCGGGGTACGAACACAAGGAAACTTTCGCATCCGGAACACAGGCAGCACTTAAAGGAGGCTTCACTACCGTTTGCGCGATGCCAAATACAATTCCTCCTATGGATACACGTG
>CAZSCD010000099.1:0-2588 GCA_964605345.1 uncultured Dehalococcoidia bacterium | reverse complement strand
GGTAATAGATATGACCCTGAAGTTGCAGATCGCTTAAGACGTTCACTTGGGCTAGATAAATCTTTCTTTCATCAATACATAGATTATATGTGGAACGTTGCCCATGGAGATTTTGGAGAAAGCTTAAGATTTAGAGGAAGGTCTGTTTCAGAACTTCTTGCTCCTAAGATATGGGTTTCTTTTCAAGTCAATCTAGCAGCTATGTTAGTGAGTTTAGGTATAGGGTTGCCTCTTGGATTTTGGGTTGCTCACAAGCAAGGAACATGGAAAGATCCCGCAACTGTTGCTTTGTCTCTGGTTTTAATGTCTATACCTGTTATGGTGAGTATTCCAGCGGTACTTTGGTTGGCTTGTCTTAAATTTGGATTGGTTCCATGTTCTGGATGGGGTGGATTTTGGGATGTCAGAATGATAGTCCCGGCTATTACGATGGGTATTCCAGGTGTGGCTGCTTTCGCTCGCTTAATGAGAGCCAGTACATTAGATGTTATGAATCAAGACTTCATACGCACTGCGTATTCTAAGGGACTATCTTCATTTACTGTAGACTCGGTACATGTTTTAAAGAATGCATTAATTCCTATAGTTACTATTTTAGCGTTTTCCTTGGCTGGAATGCTTAGTACTAGTTTTATTACGGAAAGAATATTGGGTATACCTGGCATTGGGGATTTTGCCATACAGTCGGTTTTTAATAGAGATTATCCTGTTCTTATGGCGATAACTCTTATAGGTGCGTCCGTGTTTGTAATAGCAAATTTATTAGCTGATATTGCCTATTCCTTTTTTGATCCTAGAATACGTTATGACTAGACATGAAAAGTAAAACTGATCCAAATGAAACATCAGACTTAAATTCAGTTTTGATTCAGGGAGATAGAATTAAAACTAAAGGTCATTTAGCTAGGGCCTGGACTAGGCTCTTGCGTAAAAAGATTGCATTAATCTGTATCTTGGCATTATCAGTTTTATACTTATCTAGTGCTCTTGTTCCAGTTTTGTCACCATATGGGTATGCTGACCAGAATTATTCTGTCATAAGGAAAAGTCCAACATTTAAACATATAGCTGGAACCGATCGAGCTGGAAGAGATGTGCTTACTAGAGTAATTTGGGGTATTCAAAACACTGTAATCCTTACATTGGTTTCAATGATTAGTGGAGGATTGGCCTTGGGAGTCACTTTAGGTTTAACATCTGGGTACTTTGGAGGTAGATTAGATTCATTGATTATGAGAGTTGGGGAAATTTTCTCTTCCTTTCCAGAGATATTGCTAATGATAATTTTGGCGGCTACTTTAAGGCCAAGGATAGTGAATGTAGTTCGCTGGATAGAAGACAACACCATTTTAGATGGTTTAGTGAATACAGGAATTCAGGACTATTTGGTAGTGTCACTGGCTTTAGTTTCGTTTAGCTGGTTTGGTATGGCGAGATTAGTAAGAGGTCAGGTCTTGTATTTGAGGGAAACTCAATACGTGGAAGCTGCGAGAGCAATTGGAGCTTCTACTCCGCGCATCTTGTTCAAACATCTTCTTCCGAATGCTATAGGCCCTATAGTGGTCACTGTAACTATGGGAATGGGAACTATGATTGGAGCCGAGATTATTCTTAGCTGGTTAGGGTTGGGCATACAACCTCCCAGGCCCAGTCTGGGAGGTATGTTGCTTGAAGCTGGTAGTTTAGGAGCGTTACGTAATGAACCTTGGATGCTTCTAGCTCCTGGTATTGCTGCATGGACAATGATACTTGCATGGAATCTTTTGGGCGATGCACTTAATGACGTATTAAATCCAAGAACCAGATAGCTAAATTGTGTTTGACATGTAAATATTGTATTTTGCCAAAACTAATAAGTGCCCCCGGTGGGAATCGAACCCACGCACCTGGCTCCGGAGGCCAGTGCTCTATCCGCTGAGCTACGGGGGCACTGGGATGAATATAGCACTTGAATTACATTGCTACAAGACTCGTGTTCATAAGGTGTATTTCTGCCATTTTGTCTCTTCCAGATATAAAACTGATACGCGGAATTTAATAAATGAGATCGTGTAAATCATGGATTCTGGTGCTCAAAGTTGAAGTGTGTTAATTGCACCAATTTACACACTTCAACCTGTGGTTGTAAATGTGATGGTGTGACAAGTTCAAACTTGGTACGTAAGGGGCTTGACATACGAGCACATGGTGCATATCATAACAGAGCCGGTGCCTAACGAAGCCACGGTTCAATATTATTCTTATTTTATAGGCTTGTTTTGGCATCAGGGCTCTGTTTGTATTTCAGGGAGGGTGTTAATGAAAAATCGTTTCTCAGTTAAGGGCGTTATCGTGGCCCTATTAATGTCTATATCCGTGATGGCTTTAGTGGCATGCCAGGGTCCTGATGGTCCTGCTGGTCCTGCTGGTGCTGCTGGTTCCGATGGTGCAGATGGTGCTGCTGGAGATAAAGGTGCTCAAGGTGCTCAAGGACCACAAGGAGCACAAGGAGCTACAGGACCTACAGGAGGTCAAGGACCCGGTGGTGACAAAGGACAAAAAGGAGAACATGGTCCTAAAGGACCTCAAGGAAAAGCTGGATAAGTAGC
>CAZSCD010000098.1:0-3932 GCA_964605345.1 uncultured Dehalococcoidia bacterium | reverse complement strand
GCGTCTAGATTTCCTGATTCTATGAGATCTTCGGGAGTAAAAGTTTCTCCCATACTTTCTAGATCGATAGGGCTAACAGTACGTAACTTCGGAATTTGCTCGTTAACGTATGACCTTAGTTTCCTTATGAATGGTTCTTTTTCAGACATTACGATTTATTAATACAGTTTGGCAGTTTCAGTTTCTTAATGAGATGTGAATTCGTGACACCCATTTAATGGCTTCTAATACTAGGCAATGATAAGTAATATATGAAATACCAGATATAGTCAGGATTCTATAGAAAGTTGATGATATTGCAAGTGGAGAAGATATTACTATAATGGTTGTGGTAAATAATGAGATTGCAGTTATCCATAGTGACGTGACTCCAATTATCCACCAGATTGAATTACTTGTTTTTAAATACGTAATCGTGGCTGGCATCCAAATTGTAGAAGATACAAGGAAAATCATACAGAGTATGGAAATAACGTGTTTGGTGTCCAGAAACTTCGACGAAAATTCTGGTAAGTTAGATTTGAACAATATTCCGTACGAAAAAGCCAGATATCCCATCGCAGCAAACAACATTGATGCAGTGAATACATGCCTCAATTCTCCTTGTATATTGCCCCATAACATTTCACGTTGCGAGGGAAACATGTACAAGCAAATTAAATATCCGCCTAGCACTGTTGACCCACCTATCACGTTTGTAATCAAAAAAGTTGTTGTAGCTGACATTTATAGTTTTCCTGATGATTTAGTCTAGAATTCTATTTATACATTACAGAAATAACTAATGCAATGTTTGAATCAATCAATCCAATATGTGAATACTCTTGGTAATAATGCCATAGAAAAAAGACAACAATATGTCAAAATAGGAGTTTAATAACATGCGTGAAACAGAAGATATCGAACAACATGTTAAGTCAACTTTAGAAAACATGAATGTGACATACGAATGGATAGAAGTCGACCCAGATTTTGCGGATACGGTAGCATTCTGCGAGAAATATAATTTTCGAATTGATCACTCAGGTAACACCATAATTGTCGCATCCAAAAGAGGAGAAAAGAAATACTCAGCCTGTATAGTACTTGGCACCGATAGATTGGATGTGAATAAGAAAGTTAGAAGTTTAATGGAAGTTTCACGGCTTTCATTTGCTGATCCTGAAGAGACAGCACATCTAACAGGGATGATGATTGGTGGAGTAACTCCATTTGGTCTTCCAGAATCACTTCCTATATATGTTGACGCTACGATAATGGAACTGGATTATGTGATACTTGGAGGAGGAAGTAGGTCTGGAAAGCTTAAAATTCCACCATCGGCGCTATTTGGTATTCCTACTGTTAGTGTCGTCGAAGGCCTTTCCATGGCTAGGTGAATAAAATTTTGAGAGATGAGCTTTGATACTTGTTACAGATTTTTATTATGCGAATATTTCTATTGAGTGTTTGAGCATTTTTACAGTAATGGGCGTTGTGCCAGCCATTTCACCATCGATGTTTAGGATATCATCTGTTTGCGGGAGTATTGAAAAACTGGAAGCTTGATGATACGTCACTTCTGGTTCTTTGACGTGCGTACCATCAAATAGTTTCGGGAGAACTGAAAACAGTCTTTTTCTGGTTATGTTCGAATCTACTACTATAAGATCAATAAGGCCATCATCCAACTTAGCGTAAGGAGCCATTTTCATACCTTTTCCAATGTGTATCGAGTTACATGCGACTATAAAGGTGAAATTATTAACGAATGTTTTGTCATCTATAACCAATGTAGCTTGCCGGTTTTTTCGTAGAAGTATTTCTATAATACTCGAAACAGTGTAACGTCTAGGTCCTAACCAGCGAAGTAGCTCAGCTCTTTTCCCCACATCTGTTACGAGGCCCCAACCTATTAGGTTAATGGAATATCTAATAATGTGATCCATTTCAATTTCAGCTGTATCTATTAAACGAGTGTTCTGGGCAACTATTGCTTTAGCAGCCGATATTGGATCTGTAAGGCCTAGATCGTGGAGTAAAGAATTTCCTGATCCTCCTGGGATCAATCCTATGGGCAGCATTTTTTTATCGTGTCTTGTAAACAAACCATTCACAATTTCATGGAATGTTCCGTCACCACCAATGGCCAATAAACCATCATAACCGTCCAAATCTAAATGTGTTGCTATGTCCTTGGCATGTCCTGGGAAATCAGTCATAAATATAGTTAATTCTGCATCACTTGAATCAAAAATAGGCTTAACCATATCTAGGATTTCGGTGCTTTGTTTATTTCCGCTATGTGGGTTAACAACTAGTATAAATTTCATATCAATATCTGATGAATGAGATTTGTTGTGGCTATTTCAAAAATCCGAATCAAGGTAATTTAAAAACACCAATGACAGGCAAATGATCGGAAATCATAAGAGTGTCTTCTGACCTCACTTTTTGAGTAACAAGTGTAAGGTTTTCTGTATAGAATAAGTAATCAATAGTTCTATTCGGTAAAGCACCGCTAACATGATTGGGGGAGTAAGTGAACCATCTGGCATGATTTTCGCCGTGCATGTTTTCTAAAGATGGGATACTTTTAAAAGCTTTCAACAAAGGTGCGAGTTCTGTGCCGGTTGGATTGTAATAGCTTCTACCTTTTTCATCTAACATGTCGTATGCAAAAGAAGAAGACAATAAATTGAAATCCCCACCAAGAATAATGTGGTCAAATTCTGGTGTTTGTCTTCGATTCATCAAATCCATTACCTGTGTAACCTGTATTTCCATGGTGTTAGATGATTGTGCAAAGGCACTTAGATGAGTATTTAATACACTGAGTGTGCCTGAATTCTTGATAGGTAATTGAATTTCTAATATTGCTCTTTTGGGATTCATCTGTTGCATAATCCAAGATTGCGATTGGATACCAGCCAAGGCATGACGCCTGGCTTGTGTAATTTGGTATTTAGATATAGTAGACAACTTCATACCCACTGATCCCATAAGGGCAGGATGTGGAACAAAGTTTGCTTGCCAATAAAAAGTTGAAGCGTGGTTACCGTATTCTTTGGGTAACAGAGTTATCAGTTTTGCGAGTTGATCTTCGTGTTCTGTACGTTTTGCTCCATCATCCACTTCTTGTAGTAACACAATGTCGGGCTGTTCAGCCCTGATGACCTCTGCGATTTGTTCCAGGATTTTTTTGCGTGTGATTGTAGATGGCCATTCATCTTGACCGTTATCAAAGAAAAAGTGATTATTCTGATTGCCTGCCAGAAATTGAATATTCCAGGACAGTACTTTAATTGCCTGGCCGGATTTCAACATGGGGACGGAAGTTAAATTGACAAATTCAGCTAATTCGGTATCTTTTACTTGTAAAGTGGAGGTGTAAATCCAGGTAAAGAAGGATATACCAATTAGAACAGCAAGAAACACAAAACCAAAAATCGATTTTTTAAGAGTAGTATTTAAAGTAATAAATCTATTTGTCATTAGAAATAATGGAGATGTAATTTAACTAGTGAGTGATATTACTTTCGTATCCACTGAAATGAGAAAAATGTTTCTTTAGGTAGATTGGCATAAACGTATATGTTAACCGTGTTTTCGCACCATTATGTAAAAATGTCAAGTTCATTATAGAATATTAGATACGAGATAAGTCCAAAAGGAGTTATGAGATGGGTAAAGAATCAGGAGATCATTTGGTTGCAAACGTTGGAGAACTGCAATCATACAAGATTGATATAGAACAAAAGACGATCACAGACGATCGTATGAAGAAAAGACGAGTGCCGTATGAGGCCTGGCGCAGTTGCTTCAGACATTTTGATGGGACTATATATTTGGCGGACAGGAATAAAACTGTGGATGGGGGTAAGAGTATCGTTAAACATGATATTTCTGGACTGGACAAAATATCCATTCATCAGTTTATTGGAATTCCTAGG
>CAZSCD010000097.1:0-3949 GCA_964605345.1 uncultured Dehalococcoidia bacterium | reverse complement strand
CTGGGTTGCTTCAAGCTTAGCTTCATATAGCGCACCATATAGCGCCAGTATTGACTGGGGCGAAGGTTTCGACTTCCCTGAAGCTCTTGACGTACACACAAGATTCATGGCAACAACCGATCTTGATGTGGCATGGGACTTAACAATCGAGATGTTTGACGTAATATGGGAACAGCGTTTCGTATTGGGTACAGTATTCTGGAAAGACCCATTTGTAACCAGCGATGCTGTTGGCTCTGCTGACATGGATAATCAGCCAAGGGTAGGTATCCCAGAAGTGGAAACCCTAAGGCCTTAAGTCACAGTAACCAACATAACTGATTTAGGTTAATCATAAAAATCGCCGGCATAAATATGCCGGCGATTTTTATTTATAGAGAGTTTTAGAATCTATATAGCAATATCATTCCCCAACTAAATTAACTGGAAAATAAAGTCATATCGACCAATATTTATTTAAATGGTGATTGCAAAAACTCTCATAATTAGGCATACTTAGGTAGGTAGGTATGAATAAACAAGACAATTTAAAATAGGAGAAGTATTGGTGGAAGAGACAAAACCCAAACAGAAATTCAGTCGAAACAATATTTTGATAGCGGTAGCGTTACTTGCGGTGATAATTTTTATAGTGAATCGATGTGTGTCAGAAACAGTCAAACCACATCTGGAAATACCTCCACCTGAATTGATTGAATTTACTCAAACGAACGTCGAACCTCCTGATGATGAAGGTCGTCCAACTGGTCCAGTATTACTTCGAGTTGATGAATCTGCTACCGAAAGCGAAATATTCGACTTGGGTTTATGGTTGGTTAGATATCCAGGCGTTCATGTAGGATATTGGATCTTCCAAGGTGACAAACAAGTAGCATACGCTTCTCGTGGATTTGGAGTTAAGACTAGGCAACTCGCAGGATGGGAACGTTGCAAAGGAGACGAACGAGGTTACGTTGCCTGGTATCCAGATATGAAAACAAGATTCGAAGTGTCTCATAGCATCAGCACAGACGGGATAATAGAATTGTACGAGACTGACAGGACTGAAAAATTCACTGATGAAAAAGGGAGAACAAATATCCCTATCAGTAGTATAGCCACAGATATTAAGGACCGATGTGCTTATTGGGGAATGGAATGGGCCGAGTTCAATTGGCTTGACGAGTAATCGATTCATCAAATAAGGCATTACATTTCACCATATCTCGATAATATTGAGCAAGGATTTACTTATAGTGGATTGGAGTCGGGTTGAGACTTATCAATTTACGAATTCTGACGGAGATTCCGTATGAGTGGTTCCTTTAAATCAAAAGTTGTGTTGCTATTTGCATTTGGCTTAATTTCAACTAGCATTATTGCTTGTGGAGAAAAGATAGTCGAGATTCCAGTTGAGGTAGTCAAAGAAGTAGAGGTTGAGACGGTTATCGTCAAAGAAGTGGTGGTGGAGAAAGTTGTAAACGAATTGATTACTTTCCCATTATTAGATAGTGAGCTAATAGTCGCTGGTAAAGACGTTGGCCCTCCTCTTTACCGACGAGCAAATTCTCAGGAGCCTATGATTTCATACCCTTATCAGTTGGGTGTGGTCGAACACATGCTTGACTACGATGGCTTCATCCTAACTCCTATGATAGCCGAATCCTGGATTTTAGATAGCACTGGAATTGTATTTAATTTCCGTGACAACATTCCGTGGCATATTAGTGAGTATGGAAACGTAACACCTGAAGATCAACAACATTCTTACAATCAAATGATTATGTCCCGCGGTGGCTGGATAAACGATTACTATGTTCCACTCTTTGAAAACCAAAGAGTGGAGGGTTCGTCAATCAAATGGGATTGGTCTGTAGGTAAATCTTTGTCCTGGGCAGTTCCTGCCAGACACATAGGTTCTGGTGTACAAGTAGAAAGCAAGGCATACTTTGATGAAAAAGGTGCAGAACTCGTTAATCTTTACTCTAATGGTACAGGTCCTTACCGAGTAGTCAAACATATCACAGACGACTATATTGAACTAGAAGGTGTCGCGAATCACTGGAGAATGGACGCAGGATACGAAAAGGTACGCGTCCTTGAAGTTTCTGATCCTACAACTTTGGTGGCTATGCTCCTGTCTGGAGATGCAAATGTAGGTCAGGTTGAACAAGCTCAACTAGACCAGATAGCTGGTAATGATGAATTCACGTTCCACACACCAAAAACAGCTAAAGCATCTGGTTCTACGGTTACTTTTGGTGGCATATGGCGAATACGTGTTGACCAACTCACCGGTGAGCCCACTTTATCGGTATACGATGATTCACTTCCATGGGTAGGTAAACTTGGCGATGCAAACTCTGTCGCAAAGGCAACCAAAGTTCGCCAGGCTATGTCAGTTGCTATAGACCGAAACCTGATCAACGAGACCATATTAAGTGGCTCTGGCTGTATAGCTTATACAGCTTGGATCAGTGACTGCAGTCCAGCTATGAAAGAAAGATGGCGTGACCCTTATGACAAAGATTTAGCTCTACAATTGTTAAATGAAGCTGGGTACCCAGACGGTTTCACAGGTCCAGGGAAAGTATGGATACCTAATGATGCAAACCCAAAATTCGTTCAGGTATCAACTGCAGTTTGGGATATGTGGTGTGAAATTGGAGTCTGTTTACAAATAGACTCTACTACTGAAGGTGTTGGATCTCAGAAATTAGCCTACGGCAGGGCGATGAACGATATCTGGTTTGGAACATATTGGGGTTCAAGAGACAACTACCAGGTATGGAGTGGACTAATGGCTTGCTTCGACACTACAATGCAATTCAGTTGTGGCTGGGACGATGAGAGAATATATGACATCCACAGCCGCATGCTTGATTCAGATAATCCTACAGATGGCTGGGAAATCATAGATGAGTTTTTGGATATCGTACACGATGACTACCTGACATATAGCATTGTATTCTGGACGGATCCAATCGTGACAGACTCGTCCATTGGTGACGTTAGTATGCACCACAAAGGGTTCAATTTTCCGGAGATCGAACGAATTTTCCCTGCTATTGACTAACCAAATTTGAAAAATAACCAATAATTAACTGCAAATATAGTATGAGGTTTTTTAATGAATGAAGAAATGATTACTCAAATTGTCGACAGTGTAGACAAAAAAGCAATGCTAAAACTTTTAGACAATCTAGTAAAAATACCTAGTTATAAACCAAACGAGACTAAAATAGCGAAATTCTTGGCTAACTTTTTCAAACGAAGAGGATACGAAGTAGACTTGCAAGAATTGGAGCCTGGAAGATTTCAAACAATTGCAACTCTTCGAGGTACTGGAAATGGTAAAAGTCTGATGTACAACGGTCACATAGACATGTCATATGTCGCTGGAAATTGGAATCGAGACCCTTGGACTCCCTGTATAGAAGGAGATAGATTCTACGGTGCTGGAACTTTTAACATGAAAGGCGGGGTTGCATCAATGATAGCGGCAGCGGAAACAATTCGCAAAAGTAATACTTCTCTAAAAGGTGACCTGATAGTTGCATGTGTCGCAGGAGAATGTGCTGGTGGCGAAGGAACAGTATACATGTTGGATCAGGGAGTACGGGCAGACATGGCAATTGTGACAGAGCCATTTGGCACCGAAAGTGTAGCCACTGTTCATGTTGGCGTACTGAATCTTGCAATTCACACCTATGGAATAGGCACACATATTAGCAATACAACTGGATCAATAGATGCTATAGAACAAATGGAGAAAGCTACTAAAGCACTCCGATCAATAAAAATGACCCATGTACCCAGACCTGATCTACCAGCCATGCCAAAATTGAATATTGGAGGCATCATAGGAGGACGAGGGCGGAATTATAATCTGGTAGATCCATACTACATATCAGATTTCTGTACCATCATAATAGACGTACATTTCGTGCATGGACAAACCGTTGATTCT
>CAZSCD010000096.1:0-3911 GCA_964605345.1 uncultured Dehalococcoidia bacterium | reverse complement strand
ACTGACCATTTCCTTGGTCTATAAATTTTTCAGCTTTATCCCACTGACCATTATTATTAGAATCAATATACTCTTCATCTTCATCTCGGTGTTCATTCATATTTTTATCAGTATATTCCTCTTCTGGATCCCACTGACCATTATTATTAGAATCAGTATATTTCTCTCCTTCATCATATTTATTGTTTCCTATATCTGTTAAAATCTCTCCCTTATCCCACTTTCCATTATTATTAGAATCAATATATTTTTCATCTAAAGGCCACTTATTCCATTTACCTGTTCCTGAAACAGACCCTCTGACATTGAATTTAAAATCTTGCATCTTAAGCTCTAAAAAATCAAATACCCCTAAAAAATGAAGAAGAAAAACTAATAGAACAGATATGGATCCTATAATAAATGAAGGAAAAAGATTCTTAAATGAGAATTTCTTCTTAAGATTCTCTGCTGAGAATTTCTTTTTTATTTTTGTGATGAATTTTTCAAAAATATCTTTGCTAAAATTCATACCCTAACCTCAAAAATGAATATGAATTATTGTAAGTATCTCCACCGGAGACATCCTTTATCTTTCGATCATGATCAAAACTAATATAAAAACTGTCAAATAAATATTTTATAAGGGACACAGACAAGCCATATTGATTAAATTCAATAACCCCTGAAGCATTTGAAATATTTGCACCTATTTTAGCTGTATCAAAAATAAAGAATGAATTTAAAATTAATTGAAGCTCAATACTATTTAAGATTTGTTTTTGATAAAGAATGTCAGAATAATCTTCTTCAAATCGCGCAATATTGCTAAGAGCTGTATCATAACTATAATCTGAATCAAGTTCAAACGTTTCTTCATTGTCTTCGAGAACTTTATAATACTTTGAAATTCCCACACCATAATCAAAAAATGTCCTACTATAACTAGCTAAAGTAGATATAAAAGGATTGAAGCTCGATTGAAAATTCAGGTTAACTGTATTGGTATTTGACTGAGGAGAAAAATAGGGAAACGCATCATAGGTACTATCCGATTCAAAAGAGTATAAAATATTTTCATTTAAGACTAAATCAGCTGTTGATGAATTGTAATAACTTATTGTCAAATTATGATTACCATAAAATGCAATTGGAGTTGTTAAAGCAAAATTAAATTGCAATATCTCAGTATTTTCTTTTCTTGAATCAATATCTATTTTTTCTTCAAAATTATCTAGCTGATAGTCAATAAAATCATTTGAAGTAACTCCATTTGTTCTATTTTGAAAACCTAAAGCTGAGCTTAACCTAGCTAGTCCTGCTCCTGGAGAAAAATTAATCAACATATCAAATTTATTTGTTTTACCTTTTTCCTGATTTTCAAAAGAAATACCTTCTTCTAATAATTTGTATTTAAAATTTAAATATAATTTATTATCAAGGAAACCTACCTTGTCTGACAGGACTTGCTCTCTAATGTCTTGCTGCAAATATAAATTTCCTAAACTATTATATTCAGGCCCTATCTGTTTAAATTTAAATGCTAACTTATGGCCATAATAATCTCCCTCTAAAGAAAAATGATATGCTAGAGATGGCATCGTAAAAATCTTTAATAAATTTGATTGTCCTGATATAATATCTAAAGGGAGCAACGGAACCTGATTAATTCCTGATTGGAATATGCTTTCATAATCAGAGAAATCAAGATTCTCAGGGATTTCATAGCCTGCAAGTGATCCATCTTCAGGGTCTCCTCCTAATGTATCTAAAGAAGCATAAGTAAGTATAGGGTCCCAAGTATTTTCATTTAAAAGGCTAAATGAAATTCCTGCATTAAATCTTAATCTTTCATTGTCAAAAAATGATTCAAATTCAGAGCCTATTACAAAATTATCTTTTGGACTGACCCCCGTCCATTGATCATTTAATATGCCCATATTAAAGAAAGGAACCCATCTTCTATCTATATTATCAGCATCAATACAATTTGATTCTACAATTATAGTTTCATTAATACTTTCTTCATCCCCATTCTCAGATTCATAACATACGCCAGAAATAATCCAGCTTCCTCCACTTAGCTCACACTCTTCTTGATTGGCGACTTCAATAATATTTCCTTCATTATTCACACATTGTTGTCCAGTCAATATATTGTTAAATAAGTTGAGATAACTGGTTTTTAATGTTGAATATGGAATATGATTTATAATAGAGGTGTCAATTGCATCAAAGTATTCATATTCGCCTAAATCATTTAATAAAGAATCTTGATAATCCGTAAAAGTAGAATCTGAGGAAAATAAATATTCAGGATTATCAATATATTCATTTAAAGAAGAGGGAAGTTCAATGATAGCATTTGGAACATCTCTATAAACTGAAGATATGTTATCTTTTGATTTTAAAATATTAAAGCTCAAATTCATATTACTTTTAATTGGAAACTTAATTTGTAAAGCTGTTAAATTTCTTGAGAATGAATAATTATCTCTATTAATGTTAAAACTAGGGTTATCAAGACCTGCAAATGTCCCATCTTCATTATACGTAGAATCAATAATAATATCTGTTACTAGCATTGCATCGCTAAAAGCAGATCCTTGGGTTGCACGATTAATTTCTCCTGAAACAAAATTAATGATATATTTCTCTGAATTAAAATTAAAATCAATCCCTCTAACTCTATTTCTTTTAATAAAATTTTCTCCAAGGTTAGGATAAACATCCCCTATTCTCAAACGGAAAAATTCAGATCTAAAATCTGCAAAAAAACGATTTTTAGGCTGATCTAAAGAATTCTCTAAAGATGACAAATGAGTATTTGCTCTAAAATCTAACCAATCAAATTTTGCATTATAAACAAAATCAATTGTATTCTCATTAAAGTTAGCTGTATCGATGATAGAATTAGAATAATCTGTTTTAATTTTTCCTGATTGTTTGAAATCAAATAGAGATATATCTTCTTCTTTAATAACCTCAAAGCTCCATTTAATAGAATTATATTCAATTCCAAAATCATCAATTAATATGACTTCAATATTCTTAACGCCAGTGCTAATACTTTCAGGATAATAAATAAAATGATTGTTGCTAAATTCTACAAAATCAGAGACATCTTCATTGTTAATAATAATTTTTGTCTTTGAATTATCTATGTTATCCATTCTGAAATAAGATATAGAAATCATAATATCCTCATCAATAACTTTAGAATCAGGTGCAGGACTTAGAATGGTATAATCAGGATTAAATTCACTCAATATTTTTAGAGAATCGTAAACTTTTTTCTTTTTTACCTCTACTCTGAACGGATTATCAGTTGGGCTGATATTAGGCAGTCCTAGAAATCCCATTTCATATGTATCTACGACAAGAAAATATTCAACTCCTCTAGATTGGACAAAATTAGCAGGAATCTCTCCCAAGTATTCCATGTCAATTTTAAACATTGAAGATTCAAGATATTTCACTTCTCCCTTTTCTCTGAAAAATAAAGTAACCTTTTTAATTTCAGAATCTGGAAGATCAATAAAAGCTTCAATTAATATAGGATTTCCTTCTGTAGATTCTTCAATTGGAGCGTGTAGGATAGCTTGAGAATATATTGAAGAAATTAAGATAAATAAAAATAATCGTCCCATATATTATCTTACTTATATTTAATGATTATTTCTTTTATAGAACCTGATCCATCATCTAATTGAATTTTAATTTCTCCTTCAGGTAAATCTTCACCCAACTGTTCTAAAATACTCTCCTCGAATTCATTTTCATCAATTTCTCCTGCAGCTAACTCTAAGCGCTGTAACTTTTTAAAATCATTGAGATCAGTTTTTTTAATATTCATATTTCCATCAGGCTCAGAAACTATTGTAGTATTCCGCGTTAGCTGAAGGATTAGATTTGATTCGATATTTCGAACA
>CAZSCD010000095.1:0-9077 GCA_964605345.1 uncultured Dehalococcoidia bacterium | reverse complement strand
TACATCTAATGAAACTATTGAAGGGAACTCGCCTATACAAAACGACCAATCAACCGAAAGTACTACTCAAGGAGGCGGATGTGGTAGCTCTTTAGGATCAACAGGTCCATTAGACATTGGCCTAATTCTTCTAGCTTCAATATGCCCAATACTTGTTTGTAGGTCCAAGATTTTAATGTAATAGTATGGTAACCTGTACTCTGTCGACTATATTCTGTAAGATGGTAGTATATGATAAAAATTACAGTAACAATTTTATCTGTGGTTATTCTGTCATCAATGCCGTTTGTGAATTTTGTTTATGCAGATGGACATGAGAACGATACCTCACCTAATGAATCATCTCAAAATGATGAGCCAGCAACCAAAAAACGGACTGATAAAGTCGGTGATGAAAGGCGAGTCATAACCGAAGAATTAGACGTCAGACGAGAAGCGCGTATGAATCAAAAGCCTGCGTGCACTAGTGTTTTAGGAACAGGCGGACCTCTGGATATTGGTTTGATCCTGACAGCATCGATATTTCCATTACTAGCTATACGACATAAAATACTCAGGTGACACCTTACTGTTTATCATGATTTGTTTCTACTACGTTCACATCAATTGATTACTCTATCAACACAATAATGAAAAGAATTACTTTAATATCCTTGATTATATTTACTGTCATCTCATACAGCGGATCTGTTTATGCTGATGAACATGAAATAAAAGCAACTCCAACTCCACACCTTGAATATGAACAATCTATTCAAAGAGTTGAAAATGACGCCAGACGTGCAGCTAGATTGAATCAAAGAAGCGGATGTAGTGGTGCTCTAGATTCAACTGGTGCATCGGATGTTGGTTTAATCTTGATATTATCAGTATGCCCGTTACTAATATCCAAAACAAGAATCTTTAAATAAATACATCACAGCGTAGGGAAAACATATCTTTAAAGACATCTGTATTTTCATGGGATTCGTAATTATAAAATTCTGTGATCGTGAATTAAGTAACTTATTATGTGAATAACTTTTTGTCATTTGCTAAATTCACGATAAACTGTAGTGATTCGGGGTTTTTTATTGCCTCTTTAGTAACGGCTTTATCTATGGGGACTCCAGACAAAATACGTCTAACAGGAACTTCTATTTTTTTGCCATTAAGAGTCCTTGGAATCTCTTTCACTACGTAAATCTGATTCGGTATATGCCTCGGGGAAAGTTCTTCACGTAATTTTGTTTTAATGCGTGTTATGAGGCAATCATCTAGATCAGTCATTTTAGTAATCACCAAGAAAAGGATTAACTTGTCATAATCTCCAGGCAACTGAACGATCAAACTGTCATCTATTTCTTCCATTTCTTCTAAAACTCTATAAAACTCACTGGTACCCATACGGATTCCATCTCGATTAAGCGTGGAATCAGATCTGCCGGATATAACACAACTACCACGACTTGTGATTTTTATCCAATCACCATGCCTCCAGACTCCTGGATACATATTGAAATAGCTATCGTTATACACGGAACCATCCAGATCCCCCCATAAATAAATTGGCATGGAAGGAGATGGCTTTGTGATTACAAGCTCTCCAGTCTGATCTAAAATCGAATTACCCTCATCATCGAATGCATAAACAGCATTACCGAGACACCTACATTGGATTTCTCCAGCACACACATCCAGAATTGGGCATGGTCCAACAAATCCAGTACACATATCTGTTCCACCGCTATAAGAACCTAGATGAACATTAGAACTGACTTCATCATATATCCACTTAGACCCTTCCGGGATAAGAGGAGCTCCCGTTACACCAATACCTCTAATCCAATGCAAGTCGAAGTTTTTCGCTGGACTTATACCAGACTTCATACATGCTTGAACATAAGCAGCACTAACACCAAAATATGTGATTCTTGCATCTTCTGCTAAACGCCACAGTGTACCCAAGTCAGGATAACCTGGATTACCGTCATACAGGATTTGTGTAGATCCAATAAGCAAACCACCAATCAATAAATTCCACATCATCCAACCAGTAGTAGTGTGCCAAAAAAATCTATCTTGTTCTTTTAAATCCATATGAAGTGACAAAGTTTTCATATGTTCCAATATAATTCCACCATGTCCTTGAACAATCGGCTTGGGAAGTCCTGTTGTGCCCGATGAATAAAGAATCCACAAAGGGTGTTGGAATGGTACTGATTCAAATTTTATTTCATTCGTAAACGACTCCAATTCTTCCCAATAAAGCGAATTTGGAAGATTCATGATACTTACCTGATCATCCAAATATGGGACTACAATAGTATGTCTTAGGCTACTAAGACTCCGTTGTATTTCAGCAACGTCACCCATCCTTTCGTAATTTTGACCTCCATACCTGTACCCATCTACTGCAAATAAAATTACGGGTTTAATTTGTTGAAAGCGATCTACCACTGTACGTATTCCAAATTCTGGAGAACATACTGACCATATAGCCCCTATACTGGCACTAGCGAGAAAAGCAATAACAGTCTCTGATATGCTAGGCATATAAGCGACTACTCGATCACCTTTTCTAACCCCTAACGATTTCAATGCATTAGCAATTGATGCAACTTTGTCACCGAGCTGAGAGTAATTCAGAGTGCGAACTTCACGAGTCTCTGAATGAGAAATCAAAGCAACACCTTTACCAGATTGTCTCAATGCATGTTCTGCATAATTTAACGTAGCTCCATAAAACCAATTAGACTCTGGCATCTGCAATTCGGTTAGAACTTTAGAGTGTTGACCGTAAGATTCAATGTTAAAGAAATCCCAGATTGCCGACCAAAATCCATCAAGGTCTGAAACGGACCATTTCCACAAATCGTGATAGTTGTCAAAATATAGATGTTTTTCTACAGAAAGCCATTGCATGAAACGAACAATGTTGGTTTTAGATTTTATTTCATCTGAAGGTTTCCAAAGAATATCCCCTGTCGATACTACACGTTTTATTTGTTTCGAATCCATCAGGTTACTCCAAAACATTTAGAAATACTTGTGAACAATTACCTAACGTGATTATCGTGCAGTCCAACCATTGTCAATAGATATAGCGGTTCCGGTTATAGAACGAGAATTATCGGAAGATAGAAACACCGCTAACGACGCAATCTCTTCTGGTTTTATTAACTCTGGTATAGCAGCTGGTTCTAACATAATATTTTGTAGGGCATCCCGTTCAGAAACTCCATGTATCCGAGCCTGTTCGGCTAATTGATTGCGAACCAAAGGAGTATCCGAATAACCTGGACAAATAGCGTTAACAGTTATCCCATATGTACCCACTTCTAAAGCAACAGCCTTTGTTAATCCAACAATACCATGTTTAGCAGACACGTATGCAGATTTATATGGACTTGCCACAAGTCCATGAATTGAAGACATATTAATAATGCGTCCCCATTCACGTTTTTTCATTGTAGGTAGAAGATGTTTGGTAATCTGAAATGGTGCAACAAGCATCACTTGAATAATCTTGATCCATTCATCTTCCGGAAATTCATCAACAGAAGAAATATACTGTAAACCAGCATTATTAATTAGAATATCTACATGCCCTATCTCGTTAATAATGCGATGGCATAATTCCCTAGTACCTTCCACCGTCGAAATATCTGCCTGTATGAAATCATTATTAGGATATCTATCAACGACATTACTAGATTTCACCACATCAGTTAGAATCAAACTAGCACCTTCATTAACAAATGCTTGTGAGATTGCCTGACCAAAACTACCCATTGCACCAGTGATGAGAGCTATTTTATTATCCAATAACATCTATTACAGATCCTAATGTTGAACCATAAAAAATTGACCTGATGATTCAGTGTAATATGAGACTCGTATGCCACATACGTAATAACAACGTTACTCACTCATATATCTTTAATAAACAGACTTAATCACATTCCCGCCCAATGATACAATAAATCGATCGATATGATAACATTGCATTACGATGTCAAATACTGTCCCATACAAGATTTATTGACACAACGTGTAGCTTCGTAATTGATTTTTATTCATTAACATTAGGAGACACTCTTTACTAAGACTAAATATAAACACCTGACATAAGATTCTATATCGGAGGATAGTGATGAACGAAAATTTGACTCTAATTCCACAAACAAATCTTGCCGACAGAGTAAAATCAATACAAGACGAAGGCTATGTTTATTTCCCTAATGCAATGACTCCTGACGAGGTAACCGAACTCAAAAAGGCAATGGATAAAATGATTCCTATAGAAGCAAGTTTCAATAGGAATCACACACTAGAGAAAGATGGGTTTCTGCAAAAACACATCAATAATGCATTTAATCATGATTCGATTTTTATACAATATCTTGACAGGCCTGAAGTAATTGACTTAATAGAAGCTGTCCACGGTGAAGATTGTCATATAATTGGAATGACTGCTTGGATAACTGGCCCCGGACGTCCTGATCAAAAACTACATTGTGACTGGCTTCCGATTGAACTACCTGAAAACATCATCGCTGACCCTCATGTACAGGTACCTATATTTATATCTACGGCACATTACTATCTTAATGATATGTATGAAGAACTTGGACCGACCAAATTTATACCTGGCAGCCATAAGTCTGGTAGACTTCCAAATGGAGATACAGAATGGAAAGGACAAACTGAAAAGAGCGTAATTTGTAAAGCTGGAGACCTTGTGGTATTTAGAAGTGAAGTATGGCATAGAGGTACATCTAATCATAGTAACGAAAACCGTTATTTACTGCAGGTGCACTATGCCAAACGGATGATTACACAAAAATTCCCACCTTATCTAAACAAATTTCAATTTGATCCTAATATCATAAACAAATGCACGCCTAGACAACGACGCCTACTGGGAGATCACGCACAAAGCGCTTATGATTAACCAAACTAATTCCACCAAAAACCCATATTTATAATCCATATATCAACTTCAATTTGTTTATGATTAATATCGAAAAAGCCCGAATTTTGGGATAACAAAAATGAACTTAGTGAATCGAAACTCTAAACGATCGGTTATAGTGAGAGTTTAACCAAATAAAAAGAGATTAATATATGCCGCACGCTTCCATATGGATAGCAATAGGATTTATAAGTGGATCAATACCTTGGGCACTTATAATTGGCAAAGTGTTTGTAAGCAAGGATATTAGAGTCATCGGTGACGGTAATCCTGGTGCAGTAAATACATGGAAATTAGCAGGTTCGTCTCTTGGAATGATTTCTGTGATCATAGAAATATGCAAAAGTCTCATACCTGTCTTTATTGCTACTTTATATCTGGGCCAACCGTCTGGGTTGTCGGAACATATATGGTTGAGCTTAGTCGCTCTAGCTCCTGTTATCGGCCACGCGTGGACCCCTTTTCTGCACTTCAAAGGCGGCAAAGCTCTTGCAACTAGTTGGGGGTCTTGGATAGCAATTACCAATGGCATAGCCTTCCCGGTAGCTCTTGTGCTTCTTGGAGTAATTCATGTATTTCAAAGAAACCATGCCATTACTGTCACATCTTGTTTGGTAGGATTCATGAATATTTTTGTCGCACAACACATGTATCTATACACAGCTTTATTTGGCATATCAAACATTCTAATAGTAATCTACAAACACAAATCAGAATATTCTGATGGAATTCTATTACGCAAATGGGTCCCAAAACTTGCAGGTAAATTATCTTGATAGAACTTAATGAGATTCAATACTACCTAGTCATGGCACTAGCAACACTCACACTAATTATTGCAGTGTTAAATTCACGTTTATTGGACTCACTGGGAGATACCATATCCAAAATAAACAAAACCTCATTTGAAGGACTTGTTTCCGTTCTGGTTCCAGCCCGCAACGAAGAATCAAGAATTGGAGAATGTTTAAACGCATTAACCCAAGAATCTTGCAATAATCTAGAGATTCTCATACTAGATGACGAATCAACTGACAGCACGGCACAAATTATAGAATCTCATATTAAATCTGATCCACGAATGAGGATTATTAACGGTACTGAATTACCTGACGGGTGGATCGGAAAACATTGGGCATGTGAACAACTTTTTCGTGAATCCAAGGGAGATATTATATTGTTCATGGATGCAGACACGATACTATCCAAAGGAACTATATCTGCATCGATTTATGAATTTATACAAAACAACGCGGATTTGTTAACTATTATGCCCAGGAGAATAGCCAACTGTATAACAGAGAAACTGGTGTTACCATTCATAGACTGGATAGTATTCTCATGGATGCCAATGAAATCTGCCAAGAAAAAAAGAAGTCCGTATCTATCAGCCACTTTCGGTCAATTCATGCTTTTTAAAAGAGAATCCTACGAACTTATAGGTCGTCACGCAGGAATCCGAAATAATCCTTTAGACGATTTTAGCCTTGGACGCATATCCAACAAACTGGGCCTAAACTGGGTATTATTGGAGGGCGCCACATGTATCAAAACATTAGGATATGCGGGTAACATTGATGCGTTTAAAGGTATATCACGCAGTGTGTTTCCTGCTCTAAACTATCATTTGAGTATATTTGTGGTTTTATCCATAACTCTCCTAGGACTTGCATACCTACCACTTATAACTCTCATAAATGATACCGTGTTTTCAGATGGAAATAACAAATTTACGTTGATGTCCACAATGTCACTAAGCATGATTGCATCCTCTTGGATTATTGCTTGCCGGAAATTTAAACACAGCATATTTACGGTATTGTTCTATCCGTTATCAATAACACTAATCATAACGCTTGGATTGCACTCAATTGTCACATATTTATTTCGAGCCACTGATTGGAAAAAACGAACTATTAAAGGACGTAGAATACGGCTTTAGATTTTAATATTTAAGCAAATCACATATAAGGACTATATATCTGACAACAATCCTATTAAGGACATTATCGTTAATTTCATAAATAAACTATCCGTCACTTAATTATCGAGTCCGTAAATTGTTTGACAACGTCAGATGCAACAGCGAAATTCAACCCGGAATTCCCTCCATCTTGACCCCAAGTAAGAATGAATGACATGATTCCAATAACTTCTCCATCAGAGTTCAACACTGGACCTCCAGAGTTGCCAGGATTAACAGCTGCATCAATCTGGACTAAATCAGAGGGATGATGCCACGATGAAAATGAGTTGTTGTCAAAGTCTGATTCTTTACGTCCAACTGCACTGATAACACCGGTCGTTGCAGATCCAGTCAACCCTGCAGGGCTTCCTAATACCAACACTGGCTGGCCTATTAAAAGTCCAGATGAATCCGCAAATGATAATGGTTCGGCATCAACAGATTCGTCCATCTTTAAAAGAGCCACATCTTCTGGTCTATTAGTAGCAATAACTCGTGCATTTATGTTAGTACCGTCTGATAATCTGACAGATGGGTTCGATGAATTTTTTACGACGTGCCAAGCTGTAACAACATGATTAGCCTGATCACCATAAATAAATCCTGATGCGGTAATTTCTCCAGATTCTAAAATGTCCACGACACTATCTATTGTTCTTTCATACACTGGTACAGCATCCAATGTAGATCTATTTAATTTATTCATGATCTCCACAGTGTCTCTGTTTATCTCTTTATGTGTGTCAGATAGTTCTAATACAACTGAAGATAAGTCCAACATGTCTGAGGACAACACAGATATACTAGAAGACAAATTGTCCTGAACATCAAAGTTTTGCTCGAATTCACTGAAGAATTCTTCATCCTGAGATGTGATCCTATAATCCAAATCACTATGCTTATCCACAAATTCGTCGTACACATCATCAAGCCGTAAATTAACTGTATCTATTCGGTCACTTAGCAATTCATTGGAATCTTCAATCTCGGTAACCAATACCAAATTAACATCGGCCAATTCACTTATCATTTGGTCAAGTTGGCTATTTTTGTCAGTAATGTCAATCGATAAGTTATCTACGTCGCTCATAAGTGATTTTTCTACTTCGCTCAATTTTAGAATAATATCCTCCTCTAAAATAGTTATATCTCGACCAAAAGATTCTTGTAAGGAATCGACATCTTCAACCAGAGTTTGATTCTCCTCAAGCATACGTAAAGTTAGATCATCTATTGACGTAATCAAATTAGATGATATTTCCTGTTTAAATACGGATAAATCATGGATTAATGTCTCTTCCACATCTATTAAACCAAATATAATTTCCTGTTCCAATGTACTAATTTCTGACATTAATGAATTCTGGACACTATTTAAAGTAGTTACGATCTCTTGCTCTAAAGTAGTTACTATCTCTTGCTCTAAAGTATTCAAGTCTGAATAAAATTTATCCTGCACGGCAATCAAATCGGCAGACAATTTATCTTCAAAATTGATTACTTTCTGGGAGGTACGAGATATATTTGCAGACAAAACCACACCAAACCCAATAACTGCAATCAATGGAACTAGAAACAAACCTAGATACCACTTCGAATTGATGTACATAATTAATCCTCTCAATGATCATAATTCACATCTGTAATCAGAAACTGTGGGAACTATTATTGTATATCACTATAATAACTAACGCACTTTAGTATCTCTCTTTGATACAGTTTGCAAAAATCGCATGTTTACTAAAATTATCCTTTTTATAATCTGCCGAAATTACTTCAACTCCCAAACCCATCTTTAAATCCTGAACATGAAATCATTGATTGTTTAGTTAGATTTATTGCAGATTTATCGTCAATATTCACGCTTGTCATAGTTGCACTTATCAAATATAATTAAAGCTCAACTGTATCTACATAAACATTGGGAAAATTTTCTGCTATGGAGGGACCTAAATTATGGTGTCAACTAAACAAGAAAAATCTATTGTTGTAATGCAACTTTCTGGAGGAAACGACCCACTTAACACTGTAGTCCCATACACAGATGGACAATATTATGACTCCAGACCTACAGTACATATTGAAGCCGATAAAGTCTTGCCGATTGATGACAAATTTGGATTCAATCCAAGCATGAAGCCAATAAAAAATTTG
>CAZSCD010000094.1:0-10179 GCA_964605345.1 uncultured Dehalococcoidia bacterium | reverse complement strand
AAATCAACCTCACCAGCATGAGTCAAACTCGTACCGTGAATCCATGGCCCCATTATGACTCTCTGGTTATTCCTCGCAAGCTCAGATCCACCTCGGGCACGCATACCAACAAAATTATTCAAAACCCCTTCTGCGAAAATATCGTAATATCCACCTATTTGTAACACCGGTATCTTAACCTTCTCGTATTGTTCATCAATCGCCAGCACTTTCCAATAATCATCGTAATCAGGATGTGCCAGCCAGTCCTGATAATGTGGGATATCTTTCCCTCCAACCTTTGGGATATCCTTCAATGGGAGGGTTTGGAAAAGCTGCTCCCAGTTGTATAAATCTACAGGCTGTGGCCACGTACCTCCATCAATAATGAAAGACCACGTAGTGGCCCATCCTAATTGAAAGGCTCCTCCCTGGTAGGTGAGGCATTCATAAAAATTGTCACCTATTCTGTTAGGTACTATGGCTTTGAGATAGCGACTTCCCATGGTAGCTGCCTGCCACTGCACATTACCCACATAGGAAGCTCCAGACATACCTACATTGCCGTCGCACCAAGCCTGACTTCCAATCCATTCAATGGTATCGTATGCGTCATCATATTCGTTAGCAAATGGATAAAACACTCCGTCTGAGTCAGCTGACCCTCGTACATCCTGTATAACAAACACATAATCGTTCTGAGCAAAATATAGGAGTTTATCAATATTCTCAGCCACGTTGTTGTAAGGGGTTCTGGAAAAAATAACCGGGAAAGGGCCTTTCTTACCTCGTGGGGAATAAATATCCACTGATAGGTTAACTCCGTCTCGCATAGTCACCTTGACGTTATATTTGACTTCAACACCATCTGGCAAAAAAACGTTCTGTGCCATATAAGAACCTCCTGACGATAGCGTTATGGAATTTACTTTAAATGTGAGTATAACTATATTTAGTGTCTCATTACAATCAAATGAATTCTATGGGATATTATTTCACACAACAATCCAGTAGATTGACAGAGAGAAACGTCTCGAATATTCTTTAAGACATATATGCTGCGATTGGTTTTTTCAGGCATATTGCTATGACTAAAGAATTGCATAACCGCTGATTTAAATTAAAATTGGAGTCGTTCCGTGATTGATTTGACTGGAAAAGTTGCTATTGTTACTGGTGGAGCTAGTGGAATTGGTACCGGAATATGCCATGTATTAGCAAATCAAGGAGCCAGCATTGTTGTATGTGACATAAACTTAGATAACGCTAAATCAGTTGCTTTAGACATCGAATCTAAAGAATATCAAACGTTAGCCATTCAAACAGATGTTGCCCAAAAAGACTCTGTCAACAATATGATTGATCATGTGATCAACACATTTGGACAAATAGATATTCTGGTTAACGACGCTGGGGTCATGGGAGCTTCTGATTGGCAAGAAAAACAACTAAAAGAATTAAGTGCTTCCGAAAAAGCTTCCACCGACGAAGACTGGGACGCATCGATGTCTATAAACTTAATGGGAGTAGTGTATACCTCAGAAGCCGCTTCAGTTCACATGAAAAAACAACGTAGTGGTAAAATAATAAATATCGCATCCACAGCAGCCAGAGTAGGCGGAGCAGGCCCAGCTATTCACTATGGAGTATCTAAGGCTGCAGCTTTATACTACACACAATGCAGTGCGCTTCAGCTAGCTCCGTTCAACATCAATGTGAACTGCATATGCCCTGGAATAGTATGGACTCCAATGGTAGCCGCTAGAGGTACGAAAAAAGCCAAATCCAAGGGAATAACATGGACAGAATTAATGTCATCAGGTACCCCAATGCAAAGACCCCAAACACCTGAAGACATTGGAAAGTTGACTGCCTTTTTGGCTTCAGACGATGCCTGCAACATAACTGGACAAGCCATAAATATTGACGGTGGATCACGTCTGGACTAGGCCAACTAGCGTTTCTTCTGCCTTAATCTGACAGTTGAAGAAAGTTCCTTCTTTCTCAATCGAAAATTTTGCGGGGTCGCTTCAATTAACTCGTCAGAAGATATGAAGTCCATAGATTCTTCGAGACTCATTCTTACTGGAGGGCTCAATCTTTTAGCAATATCAGCAGTAGATGATCGAATATTAGTAAGTTTTTTTTCCTTGCAGACATTTATGGTGATATCTTCGTCTCGACTATGTGAACCTACTATCATACCCTGATAAACTGGAGTACCTGGCTCTATAAAAGTAGAACCTCTACCCTGTGCATTTATCAAACCATACGTCACGGCTGTACCATCAGAAGAAGCTACCAGAACTCCTGTAACAGATTCCTTCACTTTGCCAATCATAGGTCTATATTCGATAAATGTACTGTCTTGAGTACCATCACCTCTGGTAGCACGCAAAAAGAAAGAATTAAATCCTATTAATCCTCTCGTTGGAATATTGAATTCGAGCCGAACGCCACCCAAATCATTGTGTGTCATACTCTGCATTTCAGCTAACCTGCCAGATAAATTTTCAGTAAGTGGGCCAATATGTTCCTCTTTAGTATTAATAACAAGGTGTTCATATGGTTCATGAATTTGCCCATTTACATTCTTTGTTATTGGCTCTGGTCTGGATACCTGAAACTCAAAATTTTCTCTTCTCATCGTCTCAATTAGTATAGCTAACTGCAGTTCTCCTCTACCCGAAACCAAAAATTGGTCTGGTTTGTTCGTAGTTTCCACACGAAGACTTACGTTAGTTCTAAGTTCATTCAGCAATCGTTTATGCAGAACCCTTGATGTGCAATGTGTACCTTCACGACCCATAAATGGTGAAGTGTTAACCCCAAAGGTAATCTTAACGGTAGGTTCGTCAATGTCTATAGAAGGCAAACCTTCCGGGGCATCATCACCAGCTATAGTATCTCCAATAGAAACATTCGAAACGCCACAAATTGCAACTATATCACCAGTTACAGCCTCAGTAACTTCCAAACGTTCCAATCCCTTAAAAACAAAGATTTTTTCTATGGTATATGCTTGATTTTTGCCTCTTTTGTCGACCAGAACAACCATCTCTTTAGATTGCATTCTGCCTCGAAAAATCCGACCAATCGCTATTTGTCCTAGATGGTTATCATAGTCGAGCGCAGCAACTAACATTTGCAACGAAGAATCTGAGTCACCCGAAGGTGGAGGTATCACTTCTAAAATAGTATCGAATAATGGTTGCATATCACTGCCAGTAACTCCCAAACTTGTCACTGCATAGCCTAATTTTGCTGACGATAGCAAAACCGGAAAATCTAATTGCTCAGACGTACTGGCAAGTTCCAGAAATAAATCCTGTACCATTTCAATTACCTCAGTTACTCTGGCTTCAGGGCGATCTATTTTATTGACAACAACAATCGGAACTACATTTTGTTTAAAAGCCTGCCTCAAAACATAATGAGTTTGAGGCATAGGACCATCAACTGCATCGACTACTAACAAACAACCATCAGCCATGTTCATGATTCGTTCAACTTCACCACTAAAATCTGCGTGCCCAGGTGTGTCAATAATATTAATCTTAACCCCTTTGTATGTTACTGCAGCATTCTTGGCCAAAATAGTGATCCCACGTTCACGTTCCAAAGGGTTGGTATCCATAATAAGTTCCCCGACTTGTTGATTCGCCCTGAAGACTTGTCCTTGTTTCAACAAAGCATCAACTAAAGTGGTCTTACCATGATCTACATGTGCGATTATGGCTAAATTCCGTATGTTGTCGTTAGTTTTATCTGTCATTATATTCAAAGGGTTGGGCATATTAATCCACAACAAATTATGAGGCCCGCACTGACATACACTACATTGAAAATTCCTGGTTTAATCCAATTTATTTGTGATAACACGAAAGTATGAGAGATTCAAAACCAATTCAAAGGCCAATATGTTATCCAGGCCTTACCTTTGATGTTATCAAACGGTACAGGTCCCCAAGAGCGTGAATCATTGCTTAGCGCTCTATTATCACCTAGTACAAAATAAGCATCCATTGGAATTTTAGTTGCCTCCATACTTACAGTAGACTTGAAATTCAAATAAGGTTCGTCTAAATAATCTCCATTTACAAACACTTCTCCAGAACGAATTTCTATATCGTCACCTGGCATACCTATAACGCGCTTTATAAAATCCCTGGATGGATCTCTGGGAAAGCTGAATACCACAATGTCTCCTCTATCTGGTAAATTTATAGGTCCAACATATTCATCAATATCCAAATCTGTAAATTGGAGCATGGGTACTACATACTTTGGGTCAATATCCAAATATGCCATCTTATTAACCAGTATATATTGCCCTTGATCAAAAGTAGGTTCCATACTGGAACCTTCGACTTTATAGGTCTGCACACTTATTTCAAGCCCAACAAGAATAATCACCGCCAAAACAACCGTTTCGGCCAACTCTCTCATAAACCTTTTTAACATGCCTTATAACCTTATAAAATTTAAAGGGATGACTTGGACATCAACACGCTGTGTATTATAACATTGGATTTGGCGTAAACATCTCATCACATGTTCTTTTAGACTTGTGTATAAATCCGAAATCAGGTTTTAATTTGAAACCAAGTATACAAACTACAATAAGACTATCTACTTACTAAACCTCGTCGCCATTGGAGTATCTATTAAATGAATAAACTCAAAAACGTTATATTATCCATCAGTTTATTAGTATTCGGAGTTATGTCTATTTCATGCGGAAATAACGATCAAGTCATTCCCACAATAAATCCTAACCCGAATAATCAAGCACAGATACAAACGAATGCATCTAGGCAAACTTCATATGCTGTAGAACCTGGCACTTCCCAATCTGGCATCCATGTTACTGGAGAAAGCAGCGTATCTTTAGAACCAGACTTAGTTTTGTTAAACGTTGGGGTAGAGTCAACCGAGTCCACGGTAACCGAGGCACGTCAAAATGCGGCCTCTGCAATGAACAATATTCATTCTGTCCTAAAATCTCAGAACATAGAAAATAAAGATATTAAAACAAAATATTTCAATATTTCACCTCAATATGAATACCAAGAAATCCTGAAAGATCAAATCGTAATAGGTAAACAAGTTTTAGTTGGATATAAAGTCACTAACTCCGCTAGTGTTAGAATCAGGGAATTAAATTCAGTGGGCACTATAATAGACAAGGTAACAACAGCTGGTGGAGATGTTACCAGAATCAATGGAATCAGTTTCACTATAGAAGACCAAAAGCCTATTATGACTAAACTCAGAAAAGAAGCCGTCACAGACGCTATGAATAAAGCCCAGCAATTCGCCGAATTAACTGGAGTAATGCTTGGCCACCTACTCTTTATTACTGAAAACAACAACAGAACTCCAATGTTTAATGAAGGAGCGTTTGCCAGATCAGCATTCTCAGATATGAACACACAAATTAGTGGCGGAGACCTGGAAGTTCAAATGAACGTTGAAGCTCTATTTGCCATTCGTTAATTCAATACGCAAACAGCCATACGTACAACTTTAAACTCTAGTTTTTCTTATTGGATCCAACGCTAAAATTAAACTCAATATTGCGTCTATCCAAAGCAATTGCTACAATGAATCCTGAATGGTTTAACGTCGCTGTGTCCATTGTTGTTTCCAGGATAAACAATCACAGCTCACTCAAAATAATGCCAATTGTATTTGGAGAAAATAATGGTCCTGAGCGATCGAACAATAAAAGAAGAACTTGCTAGTGGAAATATAGTCATAGATCCCTTAGATGAGAATTGTATACAACCAGCTAGCGTTGATGTACATCTAGATCGTCGCTTGTTATTATTCCGGAACTCGCGTCGAGCTTATATCGACATAAGAGAAGATATGAGTGATCTAACCGACCTAGTAACAATTGAAGACAACAAACCTTTCGTTCTTCACCCTGGTGAATTCGTACTTGCTAGTACGCTTGAATATATTGAATTACCTTCATACCTAGTTGCGCGTCTGGAAGGAAAAAGTTCATTGGGTCGTATAGGACTCTTAATCCATTCCACTGCTGGCTATGTTGATCCTGGTTTCAAAGGACATCTAACACTAGAACTTAGTAACGTAGCAAACTTACCAGTAACCTTGTACTACTCAATGAAGATAGGACAAATCTCTTATCTAAGGCTAACTACTGAAGCTGATAATCCTTATGGATCTCCAAAGCTGGGCAGTAAGTACCAAGGTCAAACGGACCCCACTGCTAGTCGTATGCATCAAGATTTCGACGAAAATCACAGGTAATACCTTCAATGTCTTATATGAATCGAGCCTTGTCATTAGCTCGGCAAGCTATGGGTTCAACAAGTCCAAACCCATCTGTGGGATCCGTTGTTGTAAAAAATGATGCCATAATAGGTGAAGGGTCTACACAGCCACCCGGTCAAGCTCATGCAGAAATCATGGCTTTGAAACAATCTGGTGGTCAGGCCGTCGGCGGAACTTTATACACAACATTAGAACCTTGTAGCCACACCGGAAAAACTTCACCGTGTACGCAAGCCATAATAAATGCAGGTATCACCAAAGTTGTAATCTCCATCTTAGATCCCAATCCTCTCGTGTCAGGCCAAGGACTTTCACGTCTTAAAGAAGCTGGAATTGAAACATACGTAGGTGAAGGAGAGAACGAGTCTTATGAATTGATGGAAGGCTATTTAAAATTTATTGTCACCAACCGTCCCTTTATAACTGCCAAATTTGCAATCAGTCTTGATGGCAAACTGGCGACTCATCAAGGCGACTCGAAATGGATCACCAATGCAGAATCCAGAAACTATGTTCATCAGCTAAGATCAAGTACAGACGCAATCATGGTAGGTATAAACACTATTATCACTGACGATCCCAAGCTAACCGTAAGAAACACAAATGGGATTCCTTCTGATCACCAGCCGCTACGTATAATCGTCGATAGCCACGGACGAACACCTTCGGACGCTCAAGTTTTTTCATCACCTGGAGACACTCTTATAGTATTATCCGAAACCATTAAATCTAATCATGAAAGACTGACAAATGTCGGTGCATATACAGAATATATGCCAAACGAAACTGGTTCCGTTAACCTCGAACACTTACTTGATTCTCTTGCTACTAAAAATATAACCAGTGTTCTAGTGGAAGGTGGAGGCACTCTACTGGGATCACTTTTTGATATGAGACTCGTAGACAAGGTTATAGCTTTCATAGCTCCAAAGATAATAGGCGGTGAAACGGCCCCTAGCCCAGTTGAAGGTATTGGAGTTCAAAATATGATGAACGCTATGACTTTAAACCGTATCAAGGTCATGCGCTTTGGCACAGATGTTGCAATAATTGGATATCGCGAGGGAGAACAGAATGTTCACAGGAATAGTTGAAGAACTAGGTACAATAAAAGTAATCGAAACGAATCTCATTTCTGTAACAGCAGAAAAGATACTATGTGATCTAAAAATCAGCGATAGTATTTCAGTAAATGGCGCGTGTCTAACAGTAACAAATCTCAGTAAATCATCATTTGACATACAAACGGTACCTGAAACTTTGCGTCGAACTAACTTAGGACTTCTCAAAACAGGAGATCAAGTCAATCTAGAACGTTCCCTCGCAACAAACAGCAGATTTGGAGGACATATTGTTCAGGGACACGTTGACACAACTGGACGTATCACGGCTATTAAACCGGATGGAGATGGATTACTTGTAACATATCAAATACCGTCAACTATAAAACGATACGTCGTGGAGAAAGGATTTATAGCAGTAGACGGAGCCAGTCTAACGATAGTAAACTGTGACGCTACATCATTTACAGTAACGTTAGTTCCATTTACCAGAAACAATACGATTTTGGGAACTCATGAAGTTGGCGATCATGTGAATCTTGAAGTCGACATAATAAGTAAATATATAGAATCTCTGCTTAATGAAACAAAATGAATACGTCTTCATCTAAAGTTCAATCCGCCATAGCCGCTATTAAATCAGGTCGTATGATCATCATTACGGACGATGATGATCGCGAGGGAGAGGGCGATTTGGTTATAGCTGCGAGTGCTATTACACCCGAAGCTATAAACTTTATGGCCACTTATGCTAGAGGACTTATTTGTATCCCAATGATGGAAGAACGTCTCAACGAACTTAATCTTCCACAAATGGTGCAACATAATAATTCTCGCCACACAACTGCCTTCACAGTATCTGTTGATGCAGTTCACGGGGTCACCACAGGCATATCTTCACAAGATAGAGCGACTACAGTACAAACCCTCTCAGACCCATCATCAACTCCAGATTCCCTAGCGAGACCAGGACACATTTTTCCACTCGCCTACACTGAAGGTGGAGTGCTTGTCAGGGCAGGCCATACCGAAGCATCAATTGACTTTGTGAGACTAGCAGGCCTATATCCTGCTAGTGTAATATGCGAAATAATGGATTCCAACGGCAATATGGCCCGAGGGAAAACTCTAAAAGATTTTGCCTCAAAGCATAACCTGCCAATTGTTTCCGTGTCATCATTAATTTCTTATCGACGTTCCACTGAAAAATTAATTTCACGACGTGCTGAAGCACGTGTGCCAACTCCGCATGGATCTTTCAAAGCAATTTCCTACAAAAGTATCGTAGATAATGACGAACATATTGCTTTGGTACGAGGTAAAATAACTCGGCATCAACCAACTCTTGTACGTGTACACAGCGAATGTCTTACCGGTGATGTTTTTGGTAGCCTTAGGTGCGATTGTGGAGAACAAATGAACTTAGCATTGCAAGCAATATCACAAGAAAAAACGGGGGTCTTCCTTTATATGCGTCAAGAAGGCAGAGGAATAGGTATTCACAACAAATTAAAAGCCTACTCACTTCAAGATCAAGGTATGGATACCGTTGAAGCCAATCTCCATTTAGGATTCCCTGCCGATCTTAGACATTTCGGTGTAGGTGCACAAATCCTTGCAGATATAGGAGTCCGTAAAATGCGCCTCCTAACCAACAATCCCAAAAAGATTGTTGGTCTCGAAAGTTTTGATCTAAAAATAATTGAAAGAGTACCTATTGTCGTTAAACCCAACAATGAAAATAAAAACTATCTAGACACAAAACAATCGAAAATGGGCCACATTTTTGACAACAGAAAATTTGTAGAAAAGAAGACTAAATGAGTAAAGAGATACAAGGGCATCTTAACGGACATAATCTGAAATTAGCCATTGTAGTATCTCGTTTCAACGAATTCATCACTTCCAAACTTCTTGACGGAGCGGAATCATCTTTGAAACTTAATGGCGTTAAAGATGAACATGTCACTATTGTAAAAGTACCTGGAGCGTTTGAATTACCTTTGATAGCGAAAACTCTCGCCCAGTCTAATCAATTTAACGCTATAATTTGCCTGGGAACCGTAATTAGAGGGGAAACAGACCATTACGAATACGTATCTAATGAGGCGGCCAAAGGGATAGCAGAAACATCTCGTTCTACAGGAATTCCAGTAATATTTGGTGTCCTTACGACTAACACCATAGAACAAGCCATAAATCGAGCCGGAGAGAAACAATCGAATATGGGATATACATGTGGTATCAATGCAATTGAAATGGCTAATCTAGTACACGACATAAAAATGCTCTGAATGAATAAGACTACAATCGTTGTCATTTAACCAACTTGTGCGACCAAAACACAAATAACTCGACAAAAAATAAACCGGACCTCAGGCTCGATTCTTTTGATACAAGAATTAATCACAAATATGTTGCGTGGAGACAGACGTGCGCTGGCACGCCTACTATCGCTACTTGACCTCAATAATCAAACCATGGCATCAATATCTAAAGCCGTTCTCCCTCACCTAGGCAATTCATATTGTGTAGGTATAACAGGGCCTCCAGGAGCTGGTAAAAGCACTATAGTTGATTGTCTTATAAAACTTATTCGCAAAGATGAAATGAAAATCGGTGTATTGGCCATTGATCCGACAAGCCCTTTTACAGGCGGTGCTATTCTTGGTGACAGAATCAGAATGCGCAATCATTACCTAGACCAAAATATTTTCATACGTAGCTTAGGCACAAGAGGTGTACATGGAGGACTTTCTAGAATCATCGGTACCGCAATCAATCTTATGAGTTCTTTTGGTTTCGAAATTATCATTGTAGAAACTGTGGGAGT
>CAZSCD010000093.1:0-6715 GCA_964605345.1 uncultured Dehalococcoidia bacterium | reverse complement strand
CTGGGTTGCTTCAAGCTTAGCTTCATATAGCGCACCATATAGCGCCAGTATTGACTGGGGCGAAGGTTTCGACTTCCCTGAAGCTCTTGACGTACACACAAGATTCATGGCAACAACCGATCTTGATGTGGCATGGGACTTGACTATCGAGATGTTTGACCACATTTGGGAACAACGTTTCGTATTGGGTACAGTATTCTGGAAAGACCCATTTGTAACCAGCGGTGCTGTTGGCTCTGCTGACATGGATAATGGCCCAAGGTCAGGTATCCCAGAAGTGGAAACCCTAAGGCCTTAAGTCACAGTAAGCAACATAACTGATTTAGGTTAATCATAAAAATCGCCGGCATATTTATGCCGGCGATTTTTGTTTACAGAGAGTTTTAGAATCTATTAGCAATATCATTCCCCAACTAAATTAACTGGAAAATAAAGCCATATCAACCAATATTTATTTAAATGATGATTGTAAAAACTCTCATAATTAGGCATACTTAGATAGCTATGAATAAGTCTGTTATTTCGTGGGCTCTATACGACATGGCGAACACCGTATTTAATTTGGGTGTTGTAGGTCTTTTCATTCCGCTTTTGATAAATCGAAGACAAGGAACAACTGATGCGGACTTAGGGTTCCCAATTGCTATATCTATGGCAGTAGTATTAATTCTTAGTCCGTTTCTTGGTGCTTTGTCAGATCAATTAAAGAGTCGCATCAAAACTCTAACATTTTTGAATGTTATCGCGGCTGTATCAATTTTCCTAATTGGCTTGGGAAAAAGTGTACCTGTAAGTCTGTTGTTTTTTTCAGTATCTTTTGTGGCTGTGTATTTGGCGGAAGTAGTTTATAATTCGTTGCTGGCAGATGCATCTACGAGAGAGAACAGAGGTAAAATAGGCGGTATAGCTATTGGATTAGGTAATCTGGGTTCCATACCAGTTATTTTCTTGGCACTTCAGTACGGCAATTTCAGTTCATTTGACGGATTAGAGTTCTATGTTCTAGGGATATTTTTTATAATAACGGCATTCCCTATATCTTTATTTTTCATGGAAAAACGTAAGGTTTTGAAAGATAAAAGTTATCCGATTATTCAATCTACTTGGTTGCAAATTAAACAAACTAAAAGTCATTTCAAACAACATCCCAAAATAGTAAGATTTTTCCTGGCACGTTATTTTTATATGATAGGAGTTACCACTTCTTCGACATTTGCTGTCTTATATGGCATAAAAACCATTGGATTTACTGAAAGACAGATAGAGTTGGTTTTACTTGCAGGTATTGTAGTTGCAATTCCAAGTGCTGTTTTATGGGGTTATATAGTTGATAGAATTGGCCCTTTAGTTGCATTAAGATGGAATATTTTGGGTTGGACGTTTGTACTTGCGGGAGCAGTTGCTATTCCGTGGCTTAACCTTACAAATCAACTTTGGTGGCCGTTGAGCGGGATAACAGGGTTGTTTTTTGGCGGATTATGGGTGTCAGACCGACCGTTACTAATAGAATTGTCTCCATCAAAATTGGGCGAAATGTTTGGAATTTATGGCATAGTCAGCCGTCTGGCTTTTCTCACTGGAACTTCTATGTGGCCACTCATCGCGGTTTTTATGGGGCTCGGTCAGCCTGCAGCAGTTTTTTTCCTGGTATGTTGCTGCATATTAGGTTTTGGGCTCATATTGACGTTTTCTAGCTCTACCACATGCAATGATTCGTAACTCTTATATATCTTGTACTTATATCAAGGTGTCTTAAGAACAATGTAACTTGGAAGATTAATATCTTTTTGTATTTCTTTGTGACTTAGATATATTCGTGATATTTAAAAACTCCCTTGAATAGCATCTTATATTCAAGGGAGTAAATTTTTAATATTGGCAGGAGCGGCAGGATTCGAACCCGCGACCTGCGGTTTTGGAGACCGCTGCTCTTCCATCTGAGCTACGCTCCTAGCGTATTTGATTATTGAGTTAAATAGCGTGCCTCGTTGTTGTAGAACATTAACGTCTAGCTATCTCAATTATTGTTAAGTTATGTATTTCGATTCTAATCCTCAAAAAGAGATGGGTCAACTCATTAGCCGCTTAGTTTGATTTAAATTATTAATGTTTGAGGATTCAAACCGATGAAGAGATATTGACATATGCGTTCATGTGGTGAACAATGTAGCCTAAATAGCGTTCACATCGTGAACGCTATTTAGGGATTTTATTAAATGCAGGAACAAAACATGTTAACTGGAAACGTTTTGTAGCTGTTGTTTATAAAGACATGAAAACTGAAAAGAATAAACAGTCAGATAAACTTGAAGACGATATATATCGGGAATTGAGACTTCTTGAAGAAGTTGAAGCTACACCCGAATTAAGTCAAAGGCATTTGGCATATAAATTAGGTGTAGCTTTAGGAGTCGCTAATCTATTATTGCGAACTCTTGCCAGAAAAGGTTATATACGTGCAAATAAGGTTGGATGGAAGAGATGGGTATATGCAATTACTCCCGCAGGATTTAAACGAAAAGCCAATCTGACGATTTCGTATGTCGAACGATTTTTGGATCACTATCGTAGGGTTAGATTTCTGTTGCAAGATCAGCTTCAATTATTAGGACTTAATGTTGAATCTAGGATCGCAATATTTTCTACTGCTGATCTTGGTGAGTTAATGATTTTGGCATTGAAAGATATGGGTGTAGTGGAAATTGATTTGTTTGATGGCTATACCAACATGGATGACCAAGAAGAATTGCTTTCATTTAATCCTTCTAATTATGACCAAATTATAGTTGCTGTGCCTATGGGTTCCGAAATGATATGTAGAAAGTTAAAGGCAAAAGGGACAAATTCAAATCAGATAACTCTTTTGATGAATAAAAAAGAATATGAATAACATTGTTGACAATGTAAATCTAAACAGTTCTGTTGCTAGATCGCTTCAAGGTCCTTTGTGTGAAGCTGAACAGGCATCATGGTTTGTAGTCCGCTCTAAACCCAATTTTGAACGAGTAGCCGTTGCTTCACTTAAGAGTCAAGGTTTCGAAACATTTTTTCCTGTAGTTGAAATCCCCAAAACAGAAGGTAAACGCCAGGTAACTCCACTATTTCCTGGGTACATTTTTGTTCGTCATGTTTCAGTTATCAATAATTGGGCGTGTGTAAAAAATTTACCAGGTATTTCAGGGATGGTTAAGTTTGGAGGAGAAGTAGCTCACGTATCTGACAAAGTGATAACTCGTGTAATGAATATGGTTAAATCTATAAATGTTGATGGAGGGTTATGGTTGCGTTTTAAGTCAGGCGAAACTGTAAGTATAAATTCAGGTAAGATTGATAGCTTGGCTGTTGTAGTTGATGCTCCTAAGTCGCCGGAATCACGTGTAAGGGTAATGTTTGAATTTTTGGGGCGACAAGTATTTGCTGATGTAAATAGAGAAATTATCCAACGAGTTGACAAAGATTTAGTTACTGGTCGACCGTCATCCATTATCAAATTCCGACGTACTAGAGGTAAAGGTCGGTGGATACGTGGATTTGGACCCAAGAAAGTTTTGTCCAATGTATAGGAGCTTATTGGATAATACATAAAATATCTTCAGTTGTAGCTATTGCTCCTGAGATGTGTTTAAAAATAAACCTTGCTTTCAATAGAGTTGGGAAGGTGTGGCGGAGCTGTTTAAGTTCATAAGTATTAACTATGGACTTTTGAATATGAAATCTAGGAATAATTATGGATATCAGTACTTTGCGCGTCTTTGTGGTTGGATGTGGGTCCATTGCCCAGCGGCACATTTATAACCTTCAGAGGCTAGGAATAAAAAATATAGAAGCTTTTGATGTACAGTCAAGTCGACGACACGAAACCGAAAGTCGTTTTGGTATTTCAACAGTTGAATCAATGGAACAAGGATGGGGGGCAAACCCTCAGATTTCTTTAATTGCCACTCCTACAAATTCACACATACCAATAGCGCTTGAAGCGGCTAAGCATGATTGCCACATATTTATAGAGAAACCTTTAGGAAATACAACAGAGGGTGTAGGCAATCTCATATCTGAAGTAAAAGAGCGTAATTTAATAACTTTGGTTGGTTGTAATATGCGTTTTCATCCAGGTTTAATACGAATAAAGAAAATGTTGGAAGAAGAGATTATAGGTCGTGTACATGTGATAAGAGCACAGACAGGTCAGTGGTTACCAGATTGGCATCCGTGGGAAGATTATCGGAAAGGATATAGTGCTAATGAAGAGTTGGGTGGAGGAGTAGTATTAGATCAGATACATGAGTTGGATTATGCACAATGGCTTGTTGGAAGTTCGGCCCAGCAAGTTTCCTGTTTTATCGACAAGATGAGTTCTTTAGACATTAATACTGAAGACATTGCTGCAATGCTCATTAGATTCAGCAATGGTATTATTGGTGAGGTACATGTTGATTATATTCAACGAGTGCACAGCCGCTCGTGTCGCATTATAGGAGATAAGGGCACTATAGTTTGGGATTACCAGAAAGGAGAAGTTAGTTGGAGAGTTGCTGGACAAGACGCTTGGCAAACCTTTACTAATCCGGTTGGGTGGGATTTGAATCAAATGTATTTGGATGAAATGAGACATTTTTTAACATGCGTGTCTCAGGATGAGGAATCTGTATCTAATGTATTGAATGGAAGTGAAGTGCTTAGACTAGCCCTAGCTGCAAAATCTTCCGCAAATACAGGAAAAGTTGTAGATTTAGATTCGATTGAATATTAAATATTCGAAGTGTTTAAGTTTTAGAAATCAGTTGATTTAATGGAAGGATGAATCATGTCTATTGAAATTATTGCTGAAGTAGCACAGGGATATGAAGGTGATCAAACTTTAGCGAAGATGTTGGCGCGAGGGTCTATGCGTGCTGGTGCAGATGCTGTTAAATTCCAACTAGTATTTGCAGATGAGTTGGCTACTCCTGATTACCAGCATTATAAATTATTTAAGTCGTTAGAGATGCCTCGTGAGCATTGGATATCGGTGGTAGAAGATATTCATGCGAATCAAACGTCACTCTATTTTGATGTGTTTGGTATGAACAGCTTGGCTGAGGCTGTGGAATTAAAAGCGGATGGAGTCAAGATTCATACATCTGATTTCTATAATTCTGATTTGATACGTTCTGCATTGGATATAATGCCAAGAGTGTTTGTTTCTTTGGGTGGTGTAACAGTCGAAGAATTAGACGAATTTCTATCCAAGTATAATATTTCACCTAGTGATCAGGTGTCGTTTGTTTATGGATTCCAGGCCGAACCAACTCCAGTTGATTCTAATAATCTACTGAGAATCGGATCCTTAAAAGAACGATTTCCAGGTTATAGTTTTAGTTTCATGGATCATGCAGAAGGAAATAGTGATAATGCATTAACATTGGCGCTGATGGTGTTGCCACTTGGTATGGATAGTATAGAAAAACATATTAGCTTGGATAGAGAAATCCAACTGGAAGATTATGTGTCTGCGTTAACACCTGGCCAATTTGGCTTGTTTGTAAACAGAATCAGGGAATTGGAGAAAGCTCTTGGAAGCAGTGAACTTGATATAACATCTTCTGAAAAAGAGTATAGGTATAAAGCTGCCAAAGTGGTGGTTACTAATGTTGGATTGGTTAAACATGAAACGGTTAAATCGGATCAACTAGCTTTAAAACGTGTAGACAGTCCTAGTAAATCAACATCTATTTATCGTATTGAAGATGTGGTTGGACGCGTTGTTGCATCAGACATATTACCTAATCAACAAATTACACAGGAAATGCTTTTATGAGAAAACTTGTAGCGGCTTTTGCTTGCCGTGTTGGAGGAAATCGTTTATATGGTAAACCACTTCAGAACTTAGACTTTGAGCAAAACATTACAGTTCTTGACCAAATGCTAGATTTGACAGAAACAATCACATCAATTTCATCTATTGTTCTTGGAGTTGCTGAAGGACATGAGAATTTATCACTTGTGGATTTTGCAAAAAACAGGGATGTTGATTACATCATAGGAAGCGAAAAAGATGTATTACTTAGATTGATAATGTGTGGAAGAAAAGCTCAAGCTACAGATGTATTTCGAGTTACTACGGAAAATCCATTTTTCCACTATGAAATGGTTGATGAAGCATGGTTAGCTCATGTAGAGGCAGGCAATGACGTGACAGTTATAGATGGTTTGCCTGAAGGATGTTTCTTCGAGATTTTCTCAATGAAGGCCTTAGAAGAATCTCATAAATTAGGGAACAGTAAACATAGATCAGAGTATTGTAGTTTGTATATACGGGAAAATTTAGATGATTTCCAAATTGAAGTTTTGCCAATTCCCAGAAAACTTGAGCGTATGGATATGAGATTAACTATAGATTATCCAGAAGATCTTGTTTTATGCCGACGAGTTTATTCACATTTCAAACATTTGGCTCCTAGAATACCAGTTGACCATATCATAGATTTCTTAGACAAAAACCCTGAAATACAGTCACTGGTTGAGCCTTACGTTGATCCTGTAAGATTGTGGTAACGAGGATTAGTTAATGAGCGCTACGGGCAAGGCCTTATATAGTCGAGCTAGAAAACTGATTCCAGGTGGCACACAGTTGCTTTCCAAGCGTCCAGAACAATTTCTTCCCGAACAATGGCCTTGTTATTATGATAAGGCCATAGGAGTCTAAGTTTGGGATTTGGATGGCAATAAATACATA
>CAZSCD010000092.1:0-4464 GCA_964605345.1 uncultured Dehalococcoidia bacterium | reverse complement strand
GCGTCAATGGAGAAAACTACATAGCTGACCTAATTAGATCTGTCAATGAAGGGAAGAACTTTGAAGAATCTTTAATTGAAGTTTATGGTAAATCTACTGAAGAACTTGAGGAAGAATGGAGGGCCGACTTGCTTAAAGATCCTGTAATGGTTTCTCGCCCTGATATTGGTACTGTGGCAACGTCATTGATAATATCTAGTGTAGCATTCCTCACGATCATAATTGTGTCTTTCAGATGGTTTCGTCACATCGTTGGATTAGACAGAATTCAAGAAATAGATTTATGAAATCTTTAATCTTATGGCTATCTTGTTCCATATGTTGACGTATGAAATACATTGCGTGTGATGATTGTCACATGAATCATATTTATGTTTGGATAAGTTAGTCCAATGGGTTCACTATTTCATTGTATTGAATATAATTATACGGTGAATTATAAGCTTCACGATTCCATTTAGACTTGATGATGTATTCAACTTTACATCAAAGTCCCTGCACAGATATAATCACGTCCGATGTATTATTGATACTTATTAGATTGTCGTGTGACAGGAGATTTAAATTGGCTATTCTTCCTATACTCGAATTGCCTCACCCAGTATTGAGGCAAAAAGCTAGGACAGTAAAGAAAATTGACGATTCGATTGTGGATTTAGCTTATAATATGATAGATACCATGAGGAATGCTGGAGGAGTTGGGCTGGCTGCAAATCAAGTGGGAGTACTTCGTCGTGTTATAGTTGTTCAAATACCACATGATGAAATTGACGAAACACATATCGAAGATCAAAACCTAAATATGGCTAGTATCTACATAAATCCAGAAATCGTCCATCGTGAAGGAGAACGTCAAGTAGAAGAAGGATGCCTAAGTATTCCAGGATATAAAGGCGTAATCACCAGATCGATTTGGGTGAAATTCAGAGCCTTAGATCATAAATCTAAACTTGTAAAACTCAAGGCTGATGGACTATTATCACAGATTATTGAACACGAAGTTGATCACTTGAATGGAATTCTGTATGTAGATCATCTGTCGAGTCATGAGAAACTTATTAAGGTCGAATCCGAAGTGGAAAGCGATTTACTGCACGACACCAATGATATTGAGATAGATTCGATTAAGTCGTATGATTACATGACAGACAATTCCAGAAAATTGTCAATGCATCAGTTAGATCACAAACCCACATCATATTCAATTAGTGATTAAAACTGGTATCTCTCATGAACTCATATTTACGAATTGGCAATATAGCTCCTTCAAAGGCTCGACGTCTTCCTTCTGTCGTAGAACATTTGGGTGAATTTGCGTCTTCTAGAGGATTAGAAACTTATTTGGTTGGTGGTGTGTTAAGAGATTCTATGATGGGTCATGCTAGTAGGGACATTGATATTGCGGTAATTGCAGATCCATATGTGATAGGTCAGGAACTAGCCTCATTTCTTGAAGGTAGGTTTGTTACACTAGACAGTACTAAAGAAAACGTGCGAGTAGTCATTAATGACAATACAGGTCCACTTTTTATAGATATATGTTCGATACGTCAGGATATTTTTCAGGATCTTAGAAGACGAGATTTCACTATAGATGCTATGGCTTTGCTTCTGGGTAATTCTTCATCTGAAAGTTGGTGGGATCATCTAATTGATCTTGATGGAGGATTAACAGATTTAAAGGATGGATTTGTCAGGAATGTTTCTCCAGGAGTGTTCAAGGCAGATCCGGTTCGATTACTACGAGCAATACGGCTTTCTAAGCAATTGAGATTTCAAATATCAGAAGAAACCCAAAGATTGATTAGCAGGGATTCTTATTTGATAAATCAGGTAGCTTCTGAACGTTTGAGAGACGAATTTCTGAAAATATTGGCAGAAAAAGGAACAACGTCATCTCTACGTTTGCTAGATCATTTAGGTTTGCTATGTGAAATAATACCTGAGTTAAATGATGCGAAAGAAATAACTCAAAATGGTGAACATTATTGGGATGTTTTCAATCATCTAGTTGAAACTCCTGGTCAAGTTGAGAAGATTATATCTAGACAATATGAAAGAGATGAAATTTTTGAAGAAGCCATTCCAGATTTTATTCAAATACAAGAATACTTTGCTGAGGAGGTTAACGATGGACATACTAGATTAACCATGTTGAAATTGGCAGGGTTGTTGCATGATATAGCTAAACCAGATACAAAAATTATAGAATCTTCCGGGCGCATAAGATTTTTAGGGCACGATGTGTTGGGTTCGAAAATGTGCGAGGAGATTTTGCAACGTCTGAGGATGAGTACACGAGGTATCGAATCAGTTAAACTTATGGTTAAATCTCATTTACGGCCTAACCAGTTGGCTCCAAAGGGAGAATTACCTTCTGGTAGAGCAATTTACAGATATTTTAGAGATTTGGAAGGAGTTGCTATAGATACATTGTATTTAAACCTTGCAGATTATCTTGCGGCTTCTGGACCTCGGTTGAAGATGGATGAATTGTTGAGGAATTGTTGTCTTATAAAGCATATAATGTATGAAGGATTTAAATATAATTCGGAAGAAACTTATCGAAAACTGTTGAATGGTAACGATATAATGAGTATATTCTCTATAGGCCCAGGCCCTAAAATAGGTGTTCTGTTGTCTTTTGTACGAGAAGCACAGTTTAATGGAGAGATTAAGACCAAGGAAGAGGCTATAAAATTGCTTGAGACTAATTATGGACGGACAGTATAGTGCGTAGACAAGCTAGAACACTTATATTTATTGCTTGTTTAGTTACTCTATCTGCACTTATCTTAGCAAATAAGACTTTCAGTATTGGTAATGTGGAGAGAGGCGGAGACGCTCTATTTGGACTTGAACTAGGTTTAGACTTGCAGGGTGGAAGTCATCTTGTATATCAAGCTGTGGATATGGATACAGGTGACGCTATAATTCCTGAACTCGGTGATATGGATTCTCTTAAGCGATCTATTGAAGAACGAGTTAATGCGTCTGGGTTAGGCCAGCCCAACATTCAGGTATTGGGAGAGAATCGTCTTCTGATACAATTGCCAGGAGTTCGTGATCTGGATAGAGCTAAGGCTTTGATTGGTGAAACAGCACAGCTTGTTTTCAAACATCGTAGGGTAAATGTCCCTAGGAATTTGAATGATCTTCTTGGTTCAGATATTTTGGGATCTACAATACATTCTTCAGAAATGTACCAAACCAAAACTGAAGTCCTAGAAGGCACATTAACGAGTGAAACATCTACTGAAACAGAAGAAGTTCAAGATGATGGAAGTGAGGAAAACCCTCAAGGATCCCCAGTTTTAGTAGTAGAATTTACAGAAACTGGTGCTGAGAAGTTTGCAGAAATTTTGGGGCGACTTATTGAAAGTCTAAGTATTGATGCTGATACTCTAGAATTAATAGAAACAGATAATATATTCGCTAATTTCCTTACTCTTACTATTAGACCAGGCATGGCGGCTACCGATGTAGTAGTGGAAGCGGGTGAGGTTATTATACCTTTGCAGACAACTGCATTCTTGATTGCTCAATTGCCAGATGGGCGTTCTGTGCCGGTTCCTTCAGTTCCACTCATTGAAAGAATTGAAGATGGCAATAGTTTTATGTTTGATTTAGGAACTATTGTTACTGATTTAGATAGTGCATTAGAAATGTTTGGAGATGCACCAGAGGTAGTTTTCGACGAAGAAATCCAAGGCAAAGTTGATGAAGATATAGGTCTTACTGGTGACGATTTGACCAGGGCATTTGCTAGCCAACATGCCCAAGGCGGATTGCCAATCGTTAATATTGAATTTAATGAACGTGGGACAAGAATTTTTGGAGAATTAACAAAGCGTATTGCTGGAACACCTGATCAAATTGCCATATTTTTGGATGAAGAAGAATTAATTTCACCTGTAGTTAGTACTGCAATAACTACAGGTACAGCTATAATTCAGGGTAGGAATTTCACTTTGGAGCGAGTTAAAGATCTTGCTTTATTACTTGAAGCCGGTAGCCTTCCACTGACCATAGATTTAGTACAGGAAAGAAGTGTTGATGCTATGTTGGGAGCAGACTCTCTTAGAAAGAGTGTGATCGCAGGTATAGTCGGACTCATACTAGTGTTACTTTTTATGACTTTGTACTATCGCATCCCGGGCGTGATAGCTTCAATCACACTTTTGATTTACGCTATGTCAGTAATGGCTTTGTTTAAATTATTGCCGGTGACTTTAGAACTTTCTGGTGTTGCTGCTACTATTCTTTCGATTGGAATGGCGGTTGATGCCAATATTTTGATTTTCGAACGTATGAAAGACGAATTACGTATGGGCAGAACGCTTATGTCTGCGATTAACATAGGATTTAATAGAGCTTGGCCAGCAATTCGAGACGGTAATGTTTCTACCCTTATTACATGTGGAATTTTATTTTGGTTTTCGGATAGGCTGGGAGAGACGATTG
>CAZSCD010000091.1:0-4695 GCA_964605345.1 uncultured Dehalococcoidia bacterium | reverse complement strand
CTAGCTCTTGTTAAGAAAGGCTAAAGCCACTTAAACCTTTAATTTGTGGGTGAATAATTTAAGAACCGGATGGAAACAACCATCCGGTTCTTTCTTTTAATATCGCTTTGATGTAGCGAGAAACCATCATGAAGCCAATATAACCGATAACAATTGAGATAATATTTATAATATATGATAATGTTGTCGCTTAAATGCACACATAAAACTAACCACAATAATGAGGCTTAAAATATCCATAATTAACCAAATGATTGAATGATTGATTGTAGGAGGTCTATATGAAAGTTCAGGACAAAGTTGCAATAGTTACGGGTGGTGCACAGGGACTGGGCCGTGGCACAAGCCTTGTACTAGCAGAAAATGGCTCAGATATAGTTGTAGCTGACATAAATCTTTCAGGAGCTGAAAGTGTGGCTAAAGAAGTTGCTGAAACAGGACGTAAATCTTTAGCAGTACATGTAGATGTTTCTAACCGTGAATCAGTAAAACAGATGGTTGACAAGGTATTAGCCCATTTTGGAAAGATCGATATTCTCGTGAATAATGCAGGACTTATTGGAGCAGAAGGTTGGGAAACCAGAGGAGAGGAAACTGACGAAGATTGGGAAGCATTATTTGCCGTCAATATAAGAGGGATAATTTTAACAATTGACGCTGTGGTACCTCACATGAAAGAAAAACATTACGGCAAAATAATTAACATATCTTCTGGTGCGGGTCGGCAGGGTGGTGCAGGTGGTCAATCATATGGAGTATCTAAAGCAGGAGTAATCAACATTACTCAAGGTAAAGCACATGAATTAGGACCATTTAACATCAACGTAAATTGTATATGTCCTGGATGGATATGGACTCCAATGTGCGAACTAATAGAAATCCGTGGAGGTTCATCACCAGATCCAGCTACTGGGAAAATACGAAGAGTTTGGTTCGACGACGTTGTGGAGAACCGCATTCCCATGGGACGTGAACAAACGGCAGAAGATATAGGATACACAGTAGCTTTTCTTGCGTCTGATTATTCCGAAAACATCACCGGGCAATCTATTAACGTAGACGGTGGCGCTTATATGAACTAAAACTTCTAGCACTGTGTCAGAAGAAACAAATCAGATTCACTTAAAAACAAGGTCGTTTTGAAGGATGTCCCTTGGATAAACCCCCTCTTAAAGTAGGAGTAATCGGAGCAAATGCGAACTATGGATGGTCTAGAGTAGCCCATCTTCCTGCAATAGTCGCTTTACCAGAACTAGAACTGGCTGCAGTTTGCACTGCACATGAGGATACCGCCAATGAATCCGCATCTCATTTTGGGGCATCGATGGCATTTCATAACCACAAAGAGATGCTCAAACAACCTGACATAGACATTGTCTTAGTATCGGTTAAAGTCCCTCTTCATCACAGTCTTACCATAGACGCACTTAATGCAAATAAACACGTATACACTGAATGGCCTTTAGCTAGAAACACGGCAGAGGCCAAAGAAATGGCTGATCTTGCCAATGTTAAGGGAGTCCACACCATGGTAGGTCTTCAGGGCAGAAGTGACCCATCGCTTCTACGATTCAAAGAGCTTATAGAAGAAGGATACGTAGGAGAAGTTTTGTCATGCCACATGGGCATTTTCTCTCCAATGGCTTTCACCAGAACATCTGACAAAATGTGGTATAGAGACAAATCTCAGGGTGCCTCCACATTAACTATCAACTTCGGACATGTAATTGATGGATTATGTGAATGCCTTGGAGAATTCATTGAGGTCTCAGCTATGATGGGTACTCGTGTGCCTAAATGGCTTGCGTCTGATACAGGTAAAATGATGGATGTGACTTCTCCAGATAACGTCCTAATAAATGGTACGTTACACAACGGAACATTGGTTTCTACACATGTAGGTAGCGTACCATATCATGGTAGAGGTCAAACAATAGAAGTATACGGCCGAGAAGGGACATTGATTCTCAAGGCTCCTTACGATGTAGGATACGGTACAGCAATTATACTAGGCGGAAGCAAAACCACTAACAACCTTGAAGAACTGCAAATTCCGGACAGACTTAAATTGGCACCTAAATCCATTCCAGAAGGACCTGTTTTTAACGTGGCTCAAATGTGGCGCAGATTCGCCAAATCCATCAATGACAATACTGATGTAGAGCCAAATTTCAATTCAGCGGTAATCCGACATAGTCTATTAGATGCAATTGAGCTGTCATCTGAAACAGGCGAACTGCAAAAAGTATAAGGCATGTGGGATTTATGAAATGCTAGGTGCCCCTCTAATTTCCAGCACCCTGGCTGTTAAGTCCTCCTTCTTCAGCCGTGACACCACCATCAATTATAAGCTCAGTTCCCGTAACGAATGAGGCTTCGTCTGAAGCTAAATACAAAACACCATATGCAATATCATCGACGTGCCCCCATTTTTTCATTGGCGAACGCTTCATGTGAGATTCTGTGTAATTAGGATTACTAATGATTTTTTGGTGAGTCATAGGTGTATCAAAATACCCCGGATGAACACAGTTAACTCTGATGTTCTCTTGAGCGTATTGTATGGCAATCGCTTTAGTAAGAATGGCTACCGCACCTTTTGCCGTACGATAACCGATGCCACTTCCACCTTTTGTACCGGATATAGACCCTATACTAACAATTGCCCCAGCATTCATTTTACGCATTTCTGGAATAGCATGCCTGCTACCTAAATATACGCCTTTAAGATTAACATCCATTGATGCATCCCACATGTCCTCAGGAGTATCTTCAGGCGTGTTCGTCCGTACACCTCCTCCTGCGTTATTAACTAAAATATCTAGACGACCAAAATTAGACACAGCGCACTTAACTGCGCCTATCCAATCATTTTCTTTAGTTACATCCAATCTCACAAATACTGCTTCCCCACCGCTTTCTCTTATCTTTTCAGCAGTCTTTTGTCCAGATTTCTCGTCAATATCTCCCAGCACAACCTTTGCACCTTCCCGTACAAACAACCAAGCTGTAGCACCACCAAATCCAAACACTTCCCCGGGAACCCCGTGAGCACCACCACTAATCAACGCAACTTTTCCCTTTAATCTCATCATAAATCTCCATAATTTAACTTAATAAATATATTAGCCCAGTTAAATATCCCAAACATTGGGAAATCCCTCATAAATCCAGACCTACGGATTTACTCCTTTAGTGATTTTATACACTGTTGTAATGTACCTTATAGAATGTGGATTGACAACATAAACATCGCCAGATAGCATACAACTACGAGTTGAGTTTAATTACTTATTTGCATCCAGGAATATTGGGGGAGTTGTAAATGGGAGAAATTGGGAAAAGGCTAATCTTTGTTGATGGAGAAAAGGTCGAGATAGAAAATTTCGATGTACCTTCACCTGGGCCTCACCAAGCCCTAGTGAGAATTCACCGCACTCAGGTAAGTGGTGGCAGTGAAATTTCAGGTTTATTACTTGAATCCAAAGAAGGAACTTCGGGTACAGGATCCGGTTCAACATTTAAAATGGCGAAAAGGAAAAAAGGGAAACATCCATCAGGGTATACAGCTGTAGGACACGTCTTGGAAGTAGGCAAACACATGAAAAGATTCAAGCCTGGAGACAGAGTAATTGTAATGGCTAATCATAGTTCTCACTGCTTGACTGGAGCACCATCAGATCAATTCAATACAAAATCTATCAACATACCCAGTTCCCAGACGAAACCTGTAAGCCTCGTAAGCCGTGAGCAATCTAACATGTATCCCATAGAATTTGATATTACATATGAACAAGCCACCTTTGCAGGTCCTTTAGGATATGTAGCCTTACATGGTGTGAGGCGTGCAAAACTTCAAATAGGCGAATCGGTGGCAATTATGGGGCAGGGAGTAATCGGGCAAATGATCACAGCTTACTGTCGATTATCAGGTGCATATCCAGTAATAGCAGTAGATACAGACGACAATCGTTTATCTTTGTCAAAAACCAGTGGAGCAACTCACACAGTTAATCCATCTAGAGAAGATCCTGTCAAAAGCATTAAGGATTTGACTGGAGATGGAGCTGAAAGCGTGTTTTTTGCTACCAGGGTGCCAGAACCATTTACAGACTGCATAAACTCTGCGGCAGACCACGGCAAGGTAATAATTGTTGGTATGTCCACAGCAAATGCCGAAATCGAATTAAACGGTGCGATATTTAGAAGAGAACTTGACGTTAGGGCAGTATTTGACCGAGGAGATACTCATGCACAACCTCATCCGTATATGCCTTGGGTACATAGCCGTAACTACAGTACGGTCATGGGTATGATTGGGAGAGGTGATTTAAATGTTGACCATCTGATAAGTCACATAGCTAAACCTGAAGAAGCAAACGAACTATACCATCAAATGTTACAAGGCCCAAAGGGTTGGATGAGTGTACTTTTCGACTGGGATGACTAAGCGTTCTGCAACAATAAATATAAACATCTGATCTGGAAACCAATGCATTGAAAACAGAAGAAATTTTTACATTAGATATATCAAACATTAAATTCGGACAAGGAGTCACTTACGAAACTGGTTTTGAAATGCAACGCCTTAGCTGCAAAAACGTCATGGTCGTTACAGACCCTAATATGTCAAACAGTGAGGCAACTGAGATTGCATTGAATTCGCTTCAATCTGCAGGGATACGAACAACTCTC
>CAZSCD010000090.1:0-2731 GCA_964605345.1 uncultured Dehalococcoidia bacterium | reverse complement strand
GTAACTTCATTAAGCTGTTTCTCCGAAGCAAATCCTTTTTTAATCGCAGTTGTTATAATCCCTGTTCCAATAGGTTTTGTTAATATTAGGTGATCTCCTGTTTTCGCTCCTGAATTTTTAATTAATTTTTCCTTTATAGATTGTCCTGTTACAACAAGACCATACTTAGGTTCTTTATCTTTTATACTATGTCCTCCTAGTATTGGAATTTTAGCTTCAGTAGCGACATCTCTTCCTCCCTTAAGAATCTCAGCCATTACATCATTAGGCAAATCTTCTGAAGGAAAAGCTAAAATATTTAAAGCAAATAACGGAGCCCCTCCCATAGCATAAATATCAGATAGAGAGTTAGCTGCTGCAATCCTTCCAAAATCATAAGGGTCATCTACAATAGGAGTAAAAAAATCAACTGATTGAATAATTTTTTTTCCATTATCAAGAGTATATATGCAGCAATCATCCATGCTCTCAAAGCCATAATTTTGCTGGGAATCTAAATTCTGATTAATTGAACTCAAAACTTGAGACAGAGTATCAGGACTTAACTTGCACGCTCAACCTGCGCCAGAGCTATAGCTTGTAAGCTTGATTTTATCCTTATTATTCATAGTTGTATAATTTAGTAAAAAAAAATAATTACTTTTTGTTCAATAAATAGATAATGGTAATTTACTATAGTTGAATAATAACTTTTTAAATTATTATAAAATAATAAATTGTCAGATTCAAATAAAAATATTCAAGAGTTAGATGTAGTCACTATACGCTTTGCGGGTGATTCAGGAGATGGGATGCAATTGACGGGCAACCAGTTTTCTGACAATACAGCATTGTTTGGTAATGATTTAACTACTTTGCCAGACTTTCCAGCTGAAATACGAGCCCCTGCTGGGTCCTTAGCTGGAGTGAGTTCTTTTCAACTTCAGTTTAGCAGTAAAGACGTTCATACTCCAGGAGATTCTTTAGATGTTCTAGTTGCAATGAACCCGGCCGCTTTAAAAGTGCATTTAACGGATTTAAAAGAAAATGGGATGTTGTTAGTAAATACAGCTAACTATACTCCAAAAAATTTAAAATTAGCAGGTTATGATGAAGATCCTCTAGAGGGAGATAATCTTGAAAACTATCGACTGATTAAAGTGGATATGACAGATTTGGTCTTTAAAGCTCTTGAAGATATGGAGCTAAGTTCAAAGGTGATGGCAAGAAGTACAAATATGTTTGCTTTAGGTCTTCTTTATTGGCTTTACGAAAGAGACATGCAATCATCATTTGATTTCTTAGAGAAAAAATTTAAGACTAAACCAGAGATTGTTGAAGCAAATAAAAAAGCATTAAAAGCAGGCTTTTATTTTGGAGATACGATTGAAGCTATTAAAACTACATATAAAATTTCAAAAGCTGAATTTAAAAAGGGAACCTATCGTAATATAATGGGAAATCCTGCATTAGGGATGGGTCTACTTGCTGCTAGTCAGAAAGCTGAGATTGATTTGTATTTTGGAGGTTACCCTATAACTCCAGCAAGTGATATTTTACACTTCCTTTCCAAATATAAAAATTTAGGAATTAAAACTTTTCAAGCAGAAGATGAAATCGCAGGGATATGCAGTGCTTTAGGTGCTGCTTTTACTGGAAATCTTGCGATTACGGCGAGCAGTGGTCCAGGGATTGCTTTAAAAGGAGAGGCAATGGGGCTTGCTCTAATGACAGAGCTTCCATTAGTTATTGTAAATATTCAGAGAGGGGGTCCATCTACAGGTCTACCTACTAAAACAGAACAATCAGATTTAATGCAAGCGATGTATGGAAGAAATGGTGAAGCTCCAATAGTTATATTAGCTCCTCAATCTCCTGGAGATTGTTTTTATATGGCATTTGAAGCATGTAGGATTGCTTTAGAATATATGATGCCTGTAATGTTGTTGTCTGATGGATATCTTGCTAATGGTTCAGAGCCTTGGGAAATTCCAGATGCTAATAAATTGGAAAAAATAAATTTAAGAAAAATTGAAGAAACTGAAGATTTTAAAGCATATGATAGAGACCCAAAAACATTGGCAAGACCGTGGGCAATTCCAGGAACTCCTGGATTAGAACATCGAATAGGGGGGCTTGAAACTGAAGCGGTAACTGGAAATGTCTCGTATGATCCTGAAAATCATGAATCTATGGTTAGATTAAGGTCTAAAAAAGTAGAAATTGTAGCCAATGACATTTCTGACATTGTACCATATGGCGATGATAGTGGAGATACCTTAGTCGTAGGATGGGGAAGTACTTATGGTGCTATTAGAAGTGCAGTTGATAGAGCTAGAGATGAAGGTTTATCTGTATCTCACATTCAGCTTAGACACATTAATCCTTTCCCAAAGAATTTAGGAGATGTTTTGTTGAAATTTGAGAAAGTTATTGTTGCTGAATTAAATATGGGACAATTAAATTCAATATTAAGATCTAAATTTTTAGTTAACTCAATTGGCCTTAATAAAATTAAAGGTAAGCCTTTTACAGTTGATGAAGTTTACTCTGAAATAATTAAAAAATAATGGAGATATATGTCAGAAAATAATCAAGATACGATGTTGACTAAAAAAGATTTTGTATCAGATCAGGATGTTAGGTGGTGTCCTGGTTGCGGTGATTATGCGATATTATCTCAAGTTCAAAAAGTATTCCCAACCTTAGGAGTTGCGAAAGAAGATTTCTTAGTAGTGTCAGGAATAGGTTG
>CAZSCD010000089.1:0-2595 GCA_964605345.1 uncultured Dehalococcoidia bacterium | reverse complement strand
TTCAAATAGAGAATGCGGTTTTTGATTTTGCTGAAGAAACAAATTTTATAACAGTTGGGGATATTAATTTTGATAGCCTTATTAATATTCAGGATGTTATTTTATTAATTAATTTAGTCCTAAGCGAAGGCTACGATAATGCTGCTGATTTAAATCAAGACAATGTTCTTGATATCCTTGATATCGTACAACTTGTTAATATAATTTTAAACTAATTCACCCTACTTTAGAGTAGATTATATATGAAAATGAATAAGGTATCTCAAATAGTATTCTTATTATGCTTTGCTTTTCCTCAAGAAGTGCTTGATTACAATTTAGAATTAATTCATAATGTTACGTTTGAGAACGCAAGTAATGATTTTGGAGTCTCAGATGTTTGGGGATATACAGATGAGACAGGGATTGAATATGCTATTGTAGGATACCAATATGGAACTTCAATTATTAATGTTTCATCTGAAAATCCAGTTGAAGTTGCTAATATTTTAGGGCCATCTTCAGGAGACTACTACTTCCATAGGGACTATAAAACATTTGGAGATTTTCTCTATATTGTAAACGAAATGTATGGAGGGGATGTTGGAATGCAAGTAATTGATTTATCTCCCTTGCCTGAAGACCCTCCAGTGCAGCTAGAAACGTATGCTTATATTGCACAATCACATAATCTGTGGATAGACTCTAGTGGTTTTGCTTTTATTGAGCATATTAATCCTGACAACATCCATATTGCGAATCTATCAGATCCTTCAAGCCCAGTCTATGAAGCGACCTTTGGAACTCAAGGGCAATATTGTCATGATATATATACTGAAAATCAAATTGCCTATGTCTCAGAGGGATATGGAAATCGATTTGGGATTTATGATATTTCTAATTTAGATGATATAGAATTACTGGCTACAATTCCATGTGAGGGGTATGCGCATAACGCATGGCTAACTAATCATGGGACACATTTAATTACAACAGAAGAGACACAGAACAAAACAGTAAAAATTTGGGATATCTCAGATTTTGACAACATCAGCCTAGTGGGTGAATACTTAGGAGAAAATGGACTGGCCCATAATGTACATATATCTGGGAACCATGCTTTTATATCTCACTATACAACAGGTGTTAAAATTATAGATATCTTTAATCCTGAGAGGCCTGTAGAAGTTGCTGCTTATGATACTTATTATGAAAATAATGATGAAGGTTTTTTTGGCTGTTGGGGTGCTTATCCATTTACAGATAATAATTATGTATATGCTAGTGATATGCAGAATGGTTTGTTTGTATTGGATTTTGAAAATGTTAATGCGGGGTGGGTTAATGGATATTTATACATTAATAATATGCTTTTCCCAAATTCAACGATTCAATCAACTCTAAATAACAAAGTCTTCTTTACTGATGAAAATGGATATTTTGATTTTGGCTTCCCTGAGGGGGAGCATACCTTTATTGTCAATGATACGGATAGCACTCAGATTAGTTTTTATCCCCATGAAGAGCACACGTCTAATATCTATATTAATAATGAGCAGATTTCAGGCGATGTAAATCAAGATGGAATAGTAAATGTTATTGATATCGTTCAAGTGATTAATATTGTTTTTAATAATCAATATGATCCTATAGCAGATTGCAATCAAGATGGACTCATTAATATTCAGGATATCATTTTGATAGTTAATATTATTTTAAATTAAATGAATTACGTAGAAGCCATTGGACTGCTTGCAGGATTTTTAGGATTGGTTGCTTGGGTTCCTCAAATTCAACGCATTTGGATTCAGAAAAGAGCTGATGGAATTAGTTTGCCTACATTTTCAATTATTGCAGTAGCTATTACCCTATGGTTGATATATGGAATACTTGTTGGTTCATTATCATTAATTATATCCAATGGTTTGGTCCTTGTTCTTATATTGATTGTTTTAATTGGGGCCTGGAAAGTTCAAAAAGAGAATTAAGGTTAGAATTTATTTTATAGAGATTTTTTTAGTTTTAGATTTAGATATCCAATATGAAGAATAAACTAGCAGATATTGACAAAACTTTACTTATGGGGCCAGGCCCTTCTTCAGTTTCTCCCAATGTATATAAAGCTATTTCAACCTATACGGTTGGTCACCTAGATAAACGATTTTTAGATTTAATGGATGATGTTAAAAGCATGTTAAGGAGAACCCTTAAAACAGACAATGATTTAACGTTGCCTGTTTCCGGAACTGGAACGGCTGCTATGGAATCTTGCTTTGTCAACTTGATTGAAAAAGAAGATAAGGTTCTTGTTATTGAAAATGGCTATTTTGGTTTAAGGATGATAGATATGTGCAAGCGTTTAAGCGCTGATGTAGATACTTTGAATTTTGAATGGGGAAAACCCATTATAATTGAAACGGTTAAAGAAAAATTAAAAAATAATAAATATAAAATTGTTGCAGTTGTGCATGCGGAGACATCCACAGGAGTTAGAAATCCTGTTAAAGAGATATCTTCTTCTCTAGATGAAGAGACTATATTTATTGTTGATGCAGTAACTAGCCTTGGAACCATAGAACTAAATGTTGATGCGTGGGGAATTGATGCTGTTTATAG
>CAZSCD010000088.1:0-19202 GCA_964605345.1 uncultured Dehalococcoidia bacterium | reverse complement strand
AACCGGGAATTGATTTCACGGGTGGTTCAAGTATTACTTTGGATTTTGCAGACCCTGTGTCTCAAGAAGGTTTGCGTAGTGAGTTGACTTACTTAGGGTACTCAGATGCTTTAGTTCAGAAATTAGGCGATGGAACTTATTTCGTACGTACTAAACAATTATCTACTGAAGAAAAAAACGAACTTATTTCAGGTATTGAATCTGCCTTGTCTTCTTCAGGTTATATTGATGGTTCTTCTGTATCGGTAGAGTTTGGGGAAAAAGTGGCTTTAGATGAGTTACAGGTAGTTATGGTGGATCTTGGTTATCCTGAGGCTATAATACAGGAATCTGATGACAATTCTTTTGTCATACGAATTAATGAATTGAATAATCAACAAAAAAATGAATTCATTGAAGGAATGAATTCTAGCATGATTGCAGGTGAAGACGGTGGTTTGTCGATTTCATTTATTTGTTTAGTGCCTTTGGATTTTGTTTGCCCGATTTCCGTTGATTTGGTATCACCAATTATAGCTCGTGAAACAGTTATTAACGCTTTTTGGGCAGTTTTGGCGGCTGCTATAGGGATATTTTTCTACATATGGTGGGCATTCCGAAACGTGCCTAGTCCGTTTAGATATAGTGTGGCTGCAATTGTTGCTTTGATTCATGATGTTTTAATTGTAATTGGAGTGTTTGCTGTATTAGGTGTAATTTTTGGTACAGAAGTGAACACAATGTTTCTTATCGCGTTGTTGACAGTTATAGGATATAGCGTTAACGACACTATAGTTGTTTTTGATAGGCTTAGAGAAAATGTTTTGGTTTATCCTAATAGAAATTTTGCCAATGTTGTGAATTTGAGCATATCAGAGACTGTGGGTCGATCTTTGAATACAAGCCTTACGCTTGTTTTTACTTTGCTGGCATTAGTTCTTTTTGGTGGTTCTACTATTAAGACATTTTTGGTAGTTATGCTTATTGGTGTTGTAGCTGGTACGTATAGTTCTATAGCAATAGCTAGCCAGATTTTGGTAGCTTGGGATCAACAAGACTTGAGTAGGTTTTTCAAGAAGATTCGTTTGCCACTAATTTCAAACACACGTTAGAGAGATTTACAACCAATATTATTTCTCTGCAGAATGGCATTATCAGTTCTGTTTTCATTTTCAAATATTATAGATTTGAATTGAGGTTTGTTGATTTGAGACTTGGAGCACATGTATCTGCTGCTGGAGGTTTGCACAGGGCGATTGATCGCGCCCAGGCTATTGGTGCTGAAGCAGTACAAATTTTTGCCTCATCGCCTAGAAGTTGGTCCTTTAAACCAATACCAGAGGATCATGTCATTTTGTATCGCGAAAAATCAGCTACTTTGGGTATTGCTCCAACATTTCTACATGGCATTTATCTTGTTGGCCTTGGAGGCAATACAGATCTGCTAAATAAGTCTATAGATTCATTGTCTGCACACATGAATATAGCTGGACAAATTGGTGCTGTTGGAGTGGTATTCCATATTGGTAGCCACAAAGGTAAAGGCTTTGAGGCAGTTTTGCCACAGATTGTATTTGCCTTAAAAGAAATCCTCGATAGAAGTCATCCAGGAGTACGTTTAATCATCGAAAATAGCGCTGGCATGGGTGATCACATTGGATCATCCTTTGTTGAAATCGGTAATATTATAGAGGCCGTAGATAATGATAATTTGATGGTTTGTTTAGATACAGAACATTGTTTCGCGGCGGGGTATAATTTAGCCGATCCAGAAGAAATTAATGGGGTCATCGAGGAATTTGATAAAGAGATAGGGCTTTCTAGATTAACAGTTGTTCACGCTAATGATTCCAAAGTGGAATGTGGAGGTGGAATAGATCGACATGAAAATATAGGAGATGGATATATAGGGATTAGCGGATTTGAAGTAATCATGAAACATTCTGCATTTGAAGAAATCCCTTTTATATTAGAAGTGCCAGGATTTGACAAAACTGGACCAGATATTAGAAATCTCGACATACTTAAAGAAATACGTAGCGGATTGAAAATTCCAATCTGATGAAAGCTCATGTGCTGTAGAAAACCCACATTTTAGTTTGTACGTTTGGTATTGACATGAAAAATAAAAGTATAACTGGTTTTACGTGTGGGTGTTGAACGGTAATTAATTCGTATTAATGATCTTAAAACTACGTATATTGAGTAAAATGGAAAAAAGATTTAAAGACACGATTTTCAAGATATATAATCAATTTATCAGTCTGAAACAGAGGCAGTACAATCTAAATCCTGAGAAACAGTTGTGGCTTGGCGGAGGAGGTAGTTTGAGGGCTGCAGTATTGGGTGTTAATGATGGATTGGTGTCTAATTTAAGTTTAGTTATGGGTGTGTCTGGTGCCACAGGTAATGGAGAGTTTATATTACTTGCTGGTGTTGCTGGACTTCTGGCTGGTTCTTTTTCTATGGCTGCTGGAGAGTACGTATCCATGCGTTCTCATCAGGAAGTATATGGACACCAAATCAAATTGAAACAGAAGGAATTTGAAGAATCACCAGGCTTACAAGAAAAATCATTAACGCAAATATATGAAACAAAAGGATTTACTTCGTCAGATTCTAGACGTATAGCCAAGCAAATTATGACACATCCAAGAGTTGCACTTAATATTGTGCTTCAAGAGGGATTTGGTTTGAATTCGGAACAGTTAGGTACTCCTTGGGCGGCGTCTGCGAGTTCGTTTTTAGCTTTTATGTTTGGAGCGGTTATTCCTATACTACCGTACATATTCAAAATTGATAATTCAGCATTAGTAATGAGTGCGGGAATGAGTGCGATTGCATTGTTGGGCGTTGGTGGAGGGCTCGCGATAGTATCAGGTCGCAATTTTATTTTAGGGTCTTTTAGAATGTTAGTGATAGGTACACTGGCGTCAGTAGTAACATTTAGTGTTGGGAACATACTAGGGGTTTCTATTGCTGGTTAGAATGTTAAATAAATGATGCTATTCCGATAATGTGCCATTATTTATGGTAAATTTCCGCATCTTCGACAAAAATTCCTGGTTTATTGATTCAGTATTTGTTGTTGTAATAAAACATTGTTCGTATTGGTCTGTTTTTGCTAATATATGGTCTCTTCTGGTGGTGTCTAATTCTGAAAAAACATCGTCAAGTAGTAAGATCGGTTTTGATTGATGATTATCTAAAATGTGTTTCGCCTCGGCCATTTTCATTGCCAATATAGCAGTTCTCCATTGGCCTCTTGATCCATATTTACCTGCATCTATGCTATTTATTAAAAGTTGTATATCGTCTCGGTGTGGGCCAGACATGGAAAAACCTTGGGATATTTCTCGTTCTTCGTAGATTTCTAAGACTTTCATCAAGATTTCAGCTACTGAGTGTTCCGATGGGTTTGGGCCTATATCAATGTTAGGTAGATATTTCAATTTTAGAGTTTCATTATTTCCAGTTAGTTCTGTGTGTATTGGACTAGATATTGCGGACATCGTTTGTAATGTTTGTTGTCTTTGGATCATTATGTATTTTCCTGCGGAGACTAGTTCATTATTCCAAAATTCGAGTTCTTTAATTTCAGAATAGCCGGCTCTAATCATTTTTAATAGATGATTACGTTGATTAATAGTTCGTTGGTATCGTTGTAAAGTCTTTAGGTATTGTTGATCAGTTTGAGATATTAATATATCCATATAACGTCGACGAATAGCTGGAGGCCCAGAAATTAAAGATAGGTCATTTGCACTGAACATGACCATGTTGATTTGTCCTATTAGTTCATAAGGATGTTTGGATATACTGTTAATACGTATGTGTTTATTTATAGAAATGGTTTTAGCAGGAATGTCGTTTATGTTGGCGTTATCAACGTTAGGTTGGGTTTTAGGTACCTTTGAGGCAGTCTGGAAATTTATTTCAACTTGTAGCTGCCCTACGTTTCGTTCAACCGTTGCAGAGATTTTTGAACCAAATTGTTCATCAAGAGTTTGTCTTCTAAGGAGTTCGCTTTCATTATACGTCCTAGGGGATTTTGCTATTGATAATATATACATCGCTTCCAATAGATTACTTTTTCCTTGGCCGTTTCTTCCGTGGAAAAGGATAGATCCTGGCTCTAAGGACAAAGTCAAGTTTTCGTAGTTACGGAAATTGATTAGATTTATATTGCTTATGTAAATTGATACACCTCTGGTTGACCGAACTAGGATTCCAAATCAATCTATATATTTCTAAAGAATAATTATCAGGTGTTTTCTAATCGATTAATTAGTTCTCTAAATTCATTTTCGTTTAAGATAGTTACTTTTAAATTTATAGCGTTATTAAGTTTAATTCCAGGATCGCTTCCTGCTATTAAGTAATTAGTTTTTTTACTAACAGATGAACTTATAGATCCACCTAGTTCTGAGATTTCCTTTTCTATTTCAGATCGACTAAAATTCGACAATTTCCCAGTAACAACAAAAACTAAACCGTCCAAGACAGAACGAAATGATTTATTTTGTGTGGGGGGAATTAAGCCAACTCCTGCGTTAAGTAGCTTTCTGACAACCATGTAGTTATCTTGATTCTGGAAATATTCGATTATGCTAATAGCTATTTTGGGGCCTATGCCTTGTATGGATGTTAGATCATATTCATTGGCTTCAATGAGTTCATCCATAGAATTGAAAGTGCGTGTTAAAGTTTCGGCAACTTGAGATCCCACAAGATTGATTCCGAGTGATGAAATAACTTTAGATAATGGTTTTAATTTACTATCTTCTATAGCGTTAATTAAATTCGAGGCTCTTTTTTCAGCCATATTAGGCATAGGTATCAAGACTTGTTGGTTTAAGTAGTAGATGTCTGCGACATCTTTGATTAGCCCGTAACTTATTAACTTATTGCCTAATTTCCCACCCATTCCGTTAATATCCATACAATCTCTACTAATGAAATGTTCTAAGAGTCTAGCAAGTTGACTTGAGCATGAAGCATTGTTGCAGTAAGACATAGCTTCACCGGGAGTATGTACTATTGAGGTTTCGCAACTTGGGCACGTGTCTGGCATGTCAAAATAACGTTCCGTCCCGTTACGCTTACTGGTTACTACACTTACAATTTTAGGTATTACTTCTCCGGCTCGTTCAACTACAACCCAATCCCCTACCATAAGTTCCATTGTTCGAATATAGTTTTCATTGTGTAGAGTTGCTTGTTTAACTGTTACACCACCAATGTTAATAGGTTCGAGGATAGCGTACGGATTAATGCTTCCGGTTTTACCAACATTTACTTTAATATCTAGTAGTTGGGTTGTTGATTGAGTTGCTGGAAATTTGTAAGCCACAGCCCAACGAGGATCACGTCCAACATGCCCGAGTTGTTTTTGGTAATCTAGACGGTTAACTTTAACTACTACTCCGTCACAATCGTAATCTAAGTTGTCTAGTTGTGTGACCCATTCATGATAAAAAGCTAATGCGTCTTTTGGTTTAAATGCCAATTTATTGTTTTGGTTGATCCTAAACCCTAGGGAATTCAGATATCTTAGGATGTCCCAATGGTTGGCAGGTAGTTCGGTTTCGTTAGTTGAGTAACCAAGACTATATATGAATATACTCAATGGTCGTTGAGCTGTTATTTTCGAATCTAACTGCCTTAAAGATCCTGCTGCAGTGTTACGAGGATTTGAATACGATGTTAATCCCATGTCCATCCGAGTTTTGTTAAGTTTAGCGAATTCAGACTTTGGGAAATAAACTTCACCACGCACCTCGAAATTTGGTGGCACGAGATTACTTAATAGCCTAAGAGGGATACTTTTAATGGTACGGAGGTTTTGAGTTATATCTTCTCCAACAGTGCCATTTCCACGAGTTGCACCTTTTATAAATACGCCTTTTTCATATGTTAGTGAAACAGCTAACCCATCATATTTTAGTTCGCATACCATGTCGAAGTTAGGTTGATTTAGTAAAGATGATACTTGACTATGCCAAGCTAGGAATTCTTCTGTATTGAATGCATTGCGAAGACTAAGCATAGGAGTTAGATGTGTTACTTCAGTAAAGTTATCAGCTGGGTTTGATCCTACTCTCTGAGTGGGCGAGTCAGGTGTAGCCAAGTCTGGGAATTCCTCTTCAATTTGATATAATTCCCGCATCATTAAATCATATTGGCCATCGCTTATTTCAGTTCTACCTAGAATGAAATAAGCATGGTTGTGTCGATTGAGCTCATCTCGTAATATTTTTGCACGGTCAGATTGTTTTTTATATACCATGTTGAATATCTTAGAAATATTGAGATTAGTAGGTAAGTTAATTATACGTTATTAATGCATTTAGCACATGTTATTTATGCAATATTAATTCTGGACGTAGTATAGTGCACGATATATACTTTGAAGATTAAAATTTAATTAACAGGTGCTATATTGTTTAAAAATAAGACACTTATGGATTTCATTTCTGAATATCCTACTCTATCTTCCATTGGGAATACTCCTTTGATTAGATTAGATTTGCCTCTAGAGATAGATCAAGTGAAAATTTATGCCAAATGTGAACACCTTAATCCTGGAGGTTCAGTAAAAGATAGACCAGTTCTTAGAATGTTAGTTGAGGCTATTCGCTCGGGTGAACTTACCAAAGACAAAGTGATATTAGATTCCACTTCGGGTAATGCTGGTATTGCTTATGCAATGATAGGAGCCATTCTAGGATATAAAGTAGAATTAGTTATGCCATCTAACGCCAGTGAAGAAAGAAAGAAAAGGATTAAATCCCACGGAGCCAATATTGTATTTACGGATTCATTATTGGGTTATGATGAGGCTTTGCGTGAAGTAAAAAGGAGATGGGGCGTTAATCAAGACAAATACTTTTTATGTGATCAATATAAAAACCAAAACAACCCCATGGCTCATTACGAAACAACAGGCAAGGAAATATTTGAACAATTACCTGAGATCACTCATTTTGTTGGTGGGGTAGGAACAGGAGGAACTATAAGTGGTGTTGGTAGGAGGCTTAAAGAAGCTAATCCTAATATACAAGTTATAGGTATAAATCCAGCGGAATGGCCAGGAATAGAAGGACTTAAGCCATTAGGAGATGGACATATTATACCTGATACATTTGATAGAAATGTTGTGGACAAAATGATACCAATAGACGTGGATTTAGCATTAAAAATGTCCAAATTACTTGCATCCAAAGGGATTTTTGTTGGTCAGTCTTCGGGAGCTTATTTGGCTGGGGCATACGAAGTTGCCAAAACCATTAAAAACGGTCGAGTGGCTACTATTTTTAACGATATGGGAGAGAGGTACTTTAGTACGGGAATGTGGGATTAGATGATTATTGATCAGTTATCGGCACACGATTTTTCGGTATTTACACGTCCAGATTTTTAACTTCTAATGCGTGCGTTTGAATGAAGTCACGACGTGGTTCTACCACGTCACCCATGAGTATAGAGAAAATCTCATCGTCAGCAACTGCATCCCCTAGAGAGACACGTAAAAGAGTCCTGGTTTCAGGGTTCATTGTTGTATCCCAAAGTTGTGTAGCATTCATTTCGCCCAGGCCGTTGTAGCGTTGTATGTTGATATTGCGTTTACCGTTTAATTCGCCGAGTATTTCGTTTCGTTCGGATTCACTGTAAGCGTAATTACTACGTTTACCCGCGCTTATTTTGTACAGAGGAGGTTGAGCTATGTATAAGTGACCATTGGTAATTAGAGAGTTCATGTGGCGAAAGAAAAACGTTAGGAGAAGTGTTCGTATGTGTGAACCATCAACATCAGCGTCTGTCATTATGATAACACGATGATAACGTAGTTTTGCTAGGTCAAAATCCTCATCTAGACCTGCTCCAACAGCTGTAATCATTGCCCTGATGGCATCATGGGCTATCATTTTATCTGCTCTTGCCTTTTCTACGTTTAAAATCTTTCCCCACAGAGGAAGAATAGCCTGGTTTCTTCGATCACGCCCCATCTTTGCAGTACCACCAGCAGAATCCCCTTCAACTAAATATAATTCGCAGAGTTCAGGGCTTTTTTCTGAACAATCGGCTAGTTTACCGGGCAGACCGCCACCGTCCATAGCGTTCTTGCGTATAATAAGTTCTCTGGCTTTCCGTGCAGCTTGCCTAGCTTTTTGTGATGTTAGACATTTCTCCAAAATTCTTTTGGAATCTTTTGGATGATCCTCGAGATATATTTGTACCGCCTCTGCTACAACACTTTCCACTTGATTTCTGATTTCAGGATTCCCTAATTTACACTTAGTTTGTCCTTCAAATTGAGGGTCAGTGAGTTTAACGCTAATTACCGCGGTCAGTCCTTCTCTAGTATCCTCTCCTGAAAGATTTGGATCAGTTTCCTTAAGAAGTTTTTGCTTGCGGCCATAGTCATTTATTACGCGTGTTAGTGCAGCTCGAAAGCCGGTAACATGTGACCCTCCATCTTCAGTATTGATGCAATTTGCAAAGGAATAAACAAACTCAGTGAAACTGTCGTTATACTGGAGAGCAGTTTCCACAATTGTTCCGTCAACTTGTTTTTCTACGTATATGGGATCTTTATGCAGGACTTCACGTGATTGATTGAGATTACTGACAAAGCTAGATATACCACCTTCAAAATAATACTCAATTTTGTTGTTTCTACCCAGGTCAGAATGCCAATCACTACGAAAGAAAATCGCAAGGCCTTTATTCAGGTATGCCATTTCCTTGAATCGTTGACTCAATATATTGAAGTCATATTCTAAGTTTCCGAATATTTGAGTGTCTGGCATAAACGTGATGACCGTTCCTGTTTGTTCTGGATCACGATTAGGGGTTTTTCTTGAGCTTAGTTCTGATTGCGGTTCCCCTGTACTAAATTCCTGATTATATAGTTTGCCATTGCGATAGACTTGAACTTTGAACATAGAAGATAGGGCGTTTACTACTGAAGCACCAACTCCATGCAATCCTCCAGATACTGAATATGCCTTGCCTCCAAATTTGCCTCCAGCATGCAGAGTTGTCATTACTGTTTCCAGTGCAGACGTACCAGTAGCAGCATGTGTGTCGACAGGAATTCCGCGTCCATCGTCTTCAATGCGTATAGTTCCATCTTTTGATATTCTAACGTCTATGCGTGAACAGAAACCCGCCATGAATTCATCCACACAGTTATCCACGATTTCATATATCAGGTGATGCAAACCACGCTGGTCAGTACTGCCGATGTACATTCCGGGACGTTTGCGTACGGCCTCCATGGCTTCTAATACTTGAATGTCACTAGCGGAGTACCAATCGTTGTTTAGTTGTTTATGGTCTACAGCCATTTCCGGCTCCTGTAAATTAACATGTAATCGACACGAGTTCGATTTGTGATTTACTCATATACTCTGGTGACTATTATACTATATTTTATTATATATTACATACTATAAGTTGTATTTGTTGGAGGTTATTATACTATATCTGGGCATATATCTATTAGTACACACAAAATCGATTAAGTTATAAAATTTGTGTTCTTGAATGACATGAATACATTTAATAGAAATATAACTATAATCACTTCCTAGGTCGAGTATTTGTTGTTTGACATATATCGACGCACATCCAATAATGTATAACGTCATCGGTACTTAACAGTATCAGTGTAGTTTCAACATCATATAGTAGTTTTTTGAAAGGTGGTATTTTACAAAATAGAAGTTGATTTGTTTGAATGAATAATGCTATTTAAACAAATCGCAATTATTTGGTGAAGGTTTCCCAAATATGGGATGAAATGAGGAAGTCGGTCAAAATCCGACGCTGTCCCGCAACGGTAGGTTCTAGAAACGTAAAGAACAAGCCCGGTCCACAGCCTTCGTCAATGTTTTCGGCCTTCGAGGAAGGGTGCGGATATTGATTATCTAAAACAGCCCTTCATTCCTGGTCGGAGAAGGGCTGTTTTTATTGAAGGAATATATATTATTTAATCTAGATGCTCAAATTAGTGATGTTTTTGAGGTATTTCAAAAACAAGGAATCAGCCGTATGAAAAGTTTGCTTAGATTGATTTCTATATTTGCTATGGCGATTGGCGTGATGTTGTTAATTTTAGGATGTAGTAATCATATCCCACAAATTGACAATGACCAGACAGTAGCTTCAATATCTGAATTATTTCCTGTAACTATTACTGACAGTAATGGGACAGATTTAGTTTTCGACAAACCCCCAGAACGCATTGTGGTATTTGATGCAGCTGCTCTTGAGATATTGTTTGCTATTGGTGAAGAAGATCGAATAATTGCTACACATAGTTTTGTTTCTTACCCCCCTGAAACCGATACTATTCCTAGGGTAGGTGATGCATTTAATATGGATATAGAGGCCATAATTGCAATGGAACCAGACTTGGTGTTTATTTTTGCCCCCACATTCTTGGAACAATTGAAAAACACAGGACTTAAAGTGTTATATCTACAAACTTTAGAGCAAAATTTTGAAAAAACTACTGAAAATATAAGAATGTGGGGATTGATTACAGGAAATATGTCTAATGCAGAAATTGTAGCTTCAGATTTTGAAACTCGTGTTGAAAACATAAAGCAAATATTTAGTACTTACTCCACGACTCACAAGGCTTTGCAGGATATAGGTGATTTTTGGACTCCAGGATCAGACACTCTCATGGGAGAAGTCTTTACTTTGTTAAAACTTCGTAATGTTGCTCATGATATTTCTGGATATTCCCAAATTAGCCCAGAAGTTATCGTGCAACGTGATCCCGAAATAATAATGACGGTTAACACACAGCTTTACTTGGACAACCCTGCATTTAGAGATTTATTTGCTGTTAAAAATAAAAGAGTGATTGAGTTTGATCCAACTTTATTAAGCGTGGCTGGTCCTAGATTTGTTGATGGACTCGAAAATTTGGCTAAATTGATATATCCAGAATTATTTAATTAGTGAAGTACTTTGAGATTTACGTTGAGTATGATTAGGAAACTGGAATCATCGTTGAATTGATAACCAATAAAATTTAAATTCAAGGATTTGAGAATAGTTAATGAGTGATACAGTGCCCAACCCAAAATCTTCATCCTATCCATGGCGTCGGTTATTGTTTGGATGTTTAGGCGTCATAATTTTGATGATATTAGCGGCCAGTCTAGGTTCGGTTGAAATGTCACCATTTACTGTTCTAAAGATGTTGTTGCATAGAGTTCCATTTATAGATATTACACCTGATTGGCCGGAGACATGGGAGACTATTTTGTGGCAATTGAGGTTGCCTAGGATTATTTTAGCAGGTTTGGTTGGAGGGTCATTAGCTATTTCGGGTGCTACGTATCAAGGAATGTTTAGGAATCCATTGGCAGATCCATATTTGATAGGAGTAGCATCTGGAGCAGGCATGGGAGCCATAATCGTGTTAGTGAGTTGGAAAAGTGTAAATCTATATAGCATTAACATGTTACCTTTGGCAGCATTTATGGGTGCTTTAATTGCCGTAACAGCTGCGTATTTTATTGCTCGTAATTCTTCAGAATTGCCTTTGACTACTTTAATATTAGCTGGTGTTAGCATTGCAACTCTTACTAGTGCAGTTACTAGTTTGATTATGATACGAAGTGACCCAGATTTACGTCCAGTTCTGAGTTGGCTTCTTGGAGGCCTTGCTTCAACTCAATGGAAACATAATATGATTCTTCTTCCTTATTTTATTGCCAGTGTGGGGGTTATAGTGCTTTATGGAAGAATTCTCAACATTTTGCAGCTTGATGAAGAACATGCAGCCCAAATTGGAGTTAATGTTGAGCGCACCAAGGTTATATTGTTAATTTCAGCAACTTTGTCCACAGCTGTGGCAGTATCATATTGTGGAATAATTGGGTTTGTTGGGTTGGTTTCCCCTCATATTGTTCGTTTGATTTGGGGTGGTGATTATAGATTTCTCTTGCCTATGTCTGTGATCGTTGGTGCCGGATTTTTGATCATTTCAGATCTTGTAGCAAGAACTATTGTTAGTCCTGGAGAATTACCTGTAGGAATAGTCACGGCTTTTTTGGGAGCCCCATTTTTATTGTATTTACTGAGGCGCCGTAACCATAAAACGTTGTTGTAGGTTGTGTGCAAATGTTGGTTGTTGAGAATCTGAAATTCTCATATAAAGATACCACTGTGCTGAATGGCATTGATTTGACGGCACATTCTGGCGAATTAGTAGGTATTGTTGGTCCCAATGGAGCTGGCAAGACAACTTTAATACGTGCGATTAGTGGGGTTTTAAAACCTGAAGTGGGTATTGTAAAGATAGGAGATATTGATTTAAGTCTTTTAAGTTCTTCTCAAAGAGCCAAGATGGTTTCTGTAGTGCCACAGAAACCACAGTTACCTCTTAGCTTCAAAGTTATAGACTTGGTATCTATGGGAAGGAATCCATATCTGGGAATATTCGAATGGGAAAGTGATAGAGATATTCAAATTATTATGCGTGCCATGGATTTGACGGATACGACTCATTTGTCACAGAGACTTGTTGGAACACTATCAGGAGGCGAAGTTCAACGAGTGCTGGTAGCTATGGCTTTAGTTCAGGAGACAGATGTGATTCTCATGGATGAACCTACTGCGAGTTTAGATTTGGCATATCAAACCGGCATTATGGATTTAGTAAAAGAAGTTAAAAAACAATCTGGAGGAGTTGTACTTGTTGCAATGCATGACCTTACATTGGCAGCTCAGTATTGCGATAGATTGATGATGATGTTTGGAGGTTCTGTATACGTTTCAGGTTCAGCAGAAGATGTGCTTACAAGTGATAATATTTTCCATGTATACGACGCTGAAGTACATATTATGCCGCATCCACGAACTGGGGAACCTGTTGTTTTACCAATGAGGCGACTCAGTACGTGATTTGAAAATGCGACAATTATGTGCTTAAGGTATGCGGTTAAACGTTGAATGGTTTTGTTTGGACTTTTAACTTAAACGCCACACTTTCTGTGAATCAGTACAACTCCCAAATAGTTGAATTTATTTTATTGATTTGTCGAGATAAGGAGTTCTTGACTGGTTTTTATCAGGTTTTCTGTTACGTTATTATCCAATATGTATACAGTTGGGCTTGTATAAGTGCTAACGTAGTATGAAGTATCGTCTCGTTTTAGAAATCTAAGCCTAGTCGTTGGTACAGCAGATTCTTGTTTTGTGACAATTCTTATTGATACGTCATTGGGGTCAAATTTAAGATTTCTTGATATATCTTCTTTTGCAAATCCACTAGCCACTAAAAATTCCACAGAATTTAAAATGTTACTGATTTGATATGGATCTGCCGGATATTCTGTGTCATCTTGAGATACGGTCCATAATCCTCCGACTAATCTTAGAATGAATTCTTCTTCTGGGTACTTGAATATCAAATAATCTATTTCACTTGAGGGAATCGCAGTGATTATAGGATCTCGCCATCCATCGGGATCAGGATCGAAAAGTTTAGCATAAGGGCATGGAATTCCGTATACGTCATCATTACCAGAACGACGCAAATAACAAAGTCTAATTCCTGGAGGTTCTTCGGTTAAGATAAATTGCTCTTGGATGGATGGACCTAAGTAGAAGGATAAGGTGATTCCTTGGTTTTCATCAACACCCATGATTTCGTGATTGTTTGGATTGGTAGCAATTAATTGTGCTCCATTGATTTGGTCTACTATTTCCCAAAATCTATTTGCTTTATATTCAAATGCTTCATAAGCTCCTACTCTCCAGGTGTATCCTGTTTTGTCATCTCCCGTTCTAACTAGTTCTGTTTTGGATTCACTAGATTCCAAAGTTACTTTAGTTATCACCTCTGGAGAGACTGGAAGTAGTCCGGATAGTACAAGGTCACTCGAAGAAGAAGACGCTATGCGTATAACCATACCAATTAGACCCACTGATATGAGTGCAATTAGGACAAACTTTACTTGCCTAATTTTCATTTTTGTACTCCATTAGACTTGCGGTACGCCTTCTAACATAGCGAAGTAGACCTAGGAGTATAATCGCACTTGGCACTCCTAGGATATTGACGTATTGCACAATGTTTTTACGTGTTAACGAAGGGAAATCTAAACGCCTTGATGATGCAACTTTTGAGCGTATCTCAGCTAGTATGTCTTCTTGTGCAAGCCAATCCACCAAGTTCAGTCCTAATGCTAAATTTGCTTCTGTCCCATTCACTACATTTTCAGTTAACCAGTCGCTATCACTTATCACGACTAATCTGAAATAATCTGATTTAGTTTGATTTGTGTCTTGTATGGATGATGGACCTGTCACCGTAACGCCAGTTAGGCTTTTTACTCGATTTTCATCTGACAATTCTTGAAATACGGGCGCATCTGGAGTAAGGCTTCCAGGATTAAAGTCAATGGCTGCAAATTCGCTTGTTTCGAGAAGTTTTGATATCTCTATGTTTGGATATTCTGGTTCTGATATGCCCATAGAACTGGCCCATGCTAAAGTTACTCCATTAATGTTGCCAGACACTTTTCCATCTACCACATCGATGTGAGGGTAATATGGATACTGTACGCGGCGGTTACCGATATTCGTTGGGAAAACCAATGTTGCACTGAATTCAGTGTCGAATACTAAATCTTCCTCTATTTTCACACCATACGGTTCTACAAAATCCGAAAAGTCGTTTAAATTGGTCGTTGCATTTAGTCCTGCACGTGGATCCATTCCAACAGGATCGACCAAAATTAACGCCCTGCCACCATTATCTAAGAAATCGTACAAGTCATCACGAGTAGTATCGGCAACTTCTCTTGTTGGACCTGGAATGATTAGGACGTCAACATCAGTGAGGTCCAGAGATAAATCGGTGGCAGGTGAGATTTCGGTAACGTTGTATTGTTGTTCCAAAAGCGCTGATAGAGTGTTCAATTCGGTTGCTATGCTTCTTTCTCCGTGTCCAGTCAAAAATGCTATTGTTTTACGGGTTTGTTTCGTCATTTTATGCATCAAATTCGCGATGCGGTATTCGAAGCCACTCATGGATTCAATAAAAGGAATAATTTCACGATGATTCAAGTAAGTTAGAGATAGACCGAGATAGACAATTTTGCTTTGGTATTCCGTTTGACCAGCTAAAGTGGCTTGCCTTGGAAATATCCCTGCAAGTTGTGCCTTGAAGGCGATTTCATCATCATTGTCTGGAAATCTGCTAGACAGCTTAATTTTGCTGTCGATGTTTCCTAGATCGTTTAGGAAATCATTAACGTCTCTAGCCACTAATTCAATATCTGGTGGAGGCTCATTTGATTCAAAAAGTTCTAGAGTGATGATGTCGTCTAAGTCAGACAGGATACTTACTGTAGCAGGGCTAATGGAGAAAAGTTTATCTTCTGTTAAGTCTAATCTGCCTTTTATAGAATTGCCAAACCAGCCAACTAGTAAACTAAGGACAATTAACCCAGCAACTCCCAATTGTAAGTTGCGATATTGAGGGGATTGATGACTTAAACATTTGCTACGTATTATTAAGTAAGATGCGCTAAGAAAAGTTGATATCAGGGCAATGAAATATAGAATGTCTCTAAGATCTATTACACCTCTAGCCATGCTAGCGAAATGAGTTACAGGACTCAATGTTTGTAATAGGGCAGATAGACTGTCTGGTAGAGTAACAGCTACTTGCTCCATCCCAAATAACATAAGAATGGCTAATAGTGTAAGGCCTAGGATGAAAGCTACAATTTGGATACGTGTCAGACTGGAAGTGAATAATCCTATAGACACAAATGATGCCGAGAGGAAATTTCTTCCCACATATTGGGCTACAACGGCGCCTATATCCAGAGATGCGCCAGCTATGATTAGGGCGATTGGTATCCCTAGTGTAGCGAGTATAGCCATCCCTACAAATATAAGCCCAGATAAAAACTTGGCAAATAGAATCATCCAGCCTCTAATGGGTTGAGTAAGCAAAATTTCTAAAGTTCCATCACGTTGTTCTTCTGCTATGAGTCTCATTGTAGCTGCTGGTACAAACAAGAACAAAAGCCAAGGTAAAGATGGTCGCTCAACCGTGAAGTCAACAGTGAAAAGAGCACGTAGGGATGCTTCGTCAGTTAAGAATACAGACCTGAAGAATGACCATGACAGAGCCATAACGAATACCACGAGTAGGATGTACCCAGTTGGTTGATCAAAGTAGCTTTTAAGGTCTTTCCTTATAAGAGCGAGTAGTGAACGCATAATTTGTTACTCTTTTAAATCTATTGGATTGCTTGTTAGTGAGTGGAATACTTCTTCGAGACGAGCTCGTCCTTCTCGTAGTTCCCATAAGACCCAGTTTTGTTTCTTTGCTAGATTGAAAATATCGGGTCTGAGATCCTTGTCTCCGGATGTGGATATGGTATATTTTTTGCGCGCCCCTTCTGTATCTCCACGTTCTATGGACTCGATGTTAGGGAGTTTTCTTAAATTGGTTTCAATTTCGTTGCCTTCCAATTCAATGTGTATAATTTGCAATCCTGCTGTGTCTTTTAAGATGTCTTTTACTGGCTTGTCTGCCACCAATTGTCCGTTACTAATCACTATCACGCGTTCACAAGTGGTTTCTACTTCTTGCATCACATGAGTACTTAGTAACACGGTTCTGTCTTTTCCAAGAGACTTGATGGTATCTCGGATTGTAATTCTTTGATTTGGGTCTAGTCCTTCGGTAGGCTCATCCATTATTAGGATTGTAGGACGGTGGAGGATAGCTTGAGCCAATCCAACTCTTTGTCTATAACCTTTTGATAGTTGATTGATGGGCAGGTAATAGTGTTCAGAAATGCCCACTTCTTCTATGGTTCTTTCTAAATTATTACGTCTTTCACTACCTGTCATACCTCTCAGATCAGCTACAAATTCTAAATATTCACTTACAAGTAGGTCCGCATAAAGAGGGTTGTTTTCTGGAAGATAGCCTATGCTGCTTCGAGTTATTATGTCGTGTTCTTGAGCATCTACCTTGTTGATCAAAATAGAACCTGTGTCAGGAGTATAGAATGATGTCAAAAGTCTCATGGTGGTGGTTTTGCCAGCACCGTTAGGCCCCAAAAAACCTACTACTTCACCTTTCTGAATGTTGAATGTTATGTTTTGTACACCACGACGACGACCAAAATTCTTGCTGACTTGGTTTACTTGAATAGTCAGATCGTTTTTGGCGTCAGAAGTCGCATTATTATCTGTGGAAGTTTCGATTACCATGGCCTCCAGTCTAGTCCATCATGTAGCTATGGTGTAAGGTGTTCTGAGGTGTTATTTTCTAGATAAATTGATTTCATTGAGTGGATATGAATAGGTACAACACTAATAAACGAAATATTACTTTGAGGACTTGTTTTTTATTGCCTTTTCAACAATTTTAGGTGACATTGGCAGCTCATTAATTCTTACTCCGACAGCATTATAAATAGCATTGGCGATGGCAGCCATCGGAGGTACTATCGAGGCTTCGCCCACTCCTCGTACTCCAAACGGATGAGTTGGGTTAGGGACTTCAATAATTACTGTGTCGATTACTGGAACATCTAAGCTGGTAGGCATGCGGTAGTCTAGAAGAGAAGAGTTGAGTAGTTGTCCGTTAGGCCCCATGGAATATTCTTCGTTCAGTGCCCACCCGATTCCTTGTACTGCTCCACCTTGCATTTGTCCTTCTACATAGCTTGGGTGTATTGCTGTACCAGCATCTTGAAAGACTGTGAATCGAAGAATAGTTACTTTTCCAGTTTCTGGGTCAACTTCGACATCTACTAGGTTTGCAGCATATGAAGGACCATGTCCGCTAGGATTAAGGCTGGCGCGTCCAACTATTGGCCCTCCTGTTTGATCTATCATTCCAGCTAAGTCTTTGAAATTAAGAGTCAATTCTGAATTCGATTTATGACGTACAGCCCCGTTTGAGTATTCTAAATTATCTATAGAGGTTTCCCATATCATAGATGTTCGTTCGATGAGTTGGGTTTTTATGTCTTGGGCAGCTTCGTAAGCTGCCCAACCTGTTTTAAATGCTACACCGCTACCGCCAGTAATTGACGTAAATCCAATAGAGCTAGTGTCCGCAATATGAGGATTCACATCTTCCACAGAGATTCCTAGGACTTCGGCGAGTTGTTGGGCGACTGCAGGTCTACTTCCACCGATGTCTACCGATCCTTCTAGCAGTGATACTGTACCGTCAGATACAACTGTCGCAACTACATTGCTAGGGCCTGTGTTGTTACGCCACATTCCCATTGCAATTCCACGTCCCACATTCTTTCCATTTAGTGGAGATGAGTAGTGAGGATGTGATTCAATTGCTTTGGCAGTTTCAATCATGCCGATACGCGTATTGATAAGGCCATCTGACCGTCTAGTTCCTTCTTTAGCACCGTTAGTTATTCTGAACGTTACTGGGTCAATGGTTAGTTTTTCTGCTAACTCATCTAGCATAGTTTCTACAGCGAATGCGCCAACTGGTGCTCCTGGTGCTCTGTATGCAGAGGTTTTAGGTTTGTTATTTACTATGTCATAACCGTCGATTAGAAGATTTTCTATGTTATACGGGGAAAACATACATGCTGATGCTCCACCAATTGGTGAGCCAGGAAATGCGCCAGCTTCAAATGTTAGGTAGGCTTGTGCCGCTTTTATCAGTCCATCCGTAGAGACTCCAATCTTAATCCAAATATAGCCACCTGGAGCAGGTCCTGTTGACTCTAATACTTCCTGTCTTGTCATAGTCATCTTTACTGGGCGTCCACTTTTTTTAGACAGTATTGCTGCTATGGGCTCAAGGTATACGGATATTTTTCCTCCAAATCCTCCTCCAATTTCCATGGGGATTACCTTGATTTTAGACGTTGGAATACATAGCAATTCAGCCAGACTGTTTCTAATTCCAAAGTGCCCTTGGCTACTGCACCAAACACTCACATGTCCATCAGGTGTCCACCATGCAGTGGCATTTTGAGGTTCTATATAACCTTGATGCACAGTTTGAGTATTATATTCCCGTTCTAAAATCAGAGTGGCTTGATCGAAGCCTTTACTCACTTCACCTATTTTGTACTGTTCATGATTGGCTACGTTTTTCGAATTAGATAGTATCTCATTGGAGTTTGTGACATCTTCCCAGTTTTCGTGCAAAACAGGAGCTTTTGATTTCATCGCAT
>CAZSCD010000087.1:0-3072 GCA_964605345.1 uncultured Dehalococcoidia bacterium | reverse complement strand
CTACCTCTACCTCCTTATCCACTATTTCATCTTCATCTTTCTAATCTCTATTATCCGCCACCTCCTCCTCTACCTCCGCCTCCTCCTCCACCGCCACCACAGCCGCCGCCGCCCTTGAAGTTGGGATTACTAATGACAAATCCGCTTCGTGTTAAACTTTCTACGTAATCAATTTTCGATCCTTCAACATATGGGACGCTTTGAGAATCCACAAGAATGTTAATCTCGTTTGCATTGATGACAAGGTCGTCGTCTTTTGCTTCAGTTTCTGCGCCTAACATGTACTGGAAACCACCATTTGGCCCAGGGGTAGCAATAACTCTGAGTAAAGACCCATTTGCGTCGGTGCTACTTAGTACTTCTTGCAGTTTTGATACAGCTAGAGATGTTACTTCAATCAAGGGAGTTTCTGACACTTTAATCACTTCCTTATAAACTTAAAAATAGCGACGATAAACAAAACAGAATAATCCGGAAAACCACGCGCTCGATTCTATCATTAGGTTGATTAGTGGTCAAGATTGTTCGGCTTATATAAATTAGAGGGTTTGTTTTATTAGGATCGAGCTTAATGCGTAGTTTAAAATGATTGACAGTACAGTTTTAGAAGGTCTATAATCCGTCACTAGTTACAAAGTCTCTTGGTGATTCTAGCGAGGTGGCCCCACCCGTTCCCATCCCGAACACGGAAGTGAAACGCCTCAGCGCTGACGATATTGCATTCGCAAGGGTGTGAGAAAATAAGTCATTGCCAGGAGGCTTTTTTTATAGTCTCCAAGTTTACTTAGAGTCTATTATCGATGCATACTTGGTTTTATGAAACAGGTTTAACTGGTTAAAGTAAACGTACTCCAAAACACCTAGAAAGCCGCTTGTTTTATAGCCTGCTTCGTGTACCTGTCTCAATAAGACCTGACTTCAAGTTCGCTCGCGTTGTTACATATTTATTGAATGATTTCGTGGCTATATCAGACAGTTCTTGTCTAGCTTTTCAAGGATACCCCAACGTGATACAATCTGCCTGGAAATTAAACGGATGTCCGACAGGTATATGTTATGAATGATAGAGTAAACCTTACACCCTTAACACCCTTAGAAGTCGGTGAAGTTTCGAGTCAAGAGGCTGATCAAATACAGGATATGGGACAGTTACTCGAGTCGCTTGATTCGATGAAGACACTTCATAGAGGAGACATAATCGAAGGTATCGTTATGCGTGCTGATAATGATGGGATTATGGTTAATATTGGACATAAATCTGAAGGTATCGTGCCGCCTGCAGAGATGAAAACTCTTCTCCCCGAAAGAATGAAAGAAATTTCATTGGGAGATGAAATTGTGACATTGGTCATTAAGCCGGAAACTGCAGAACATGGAGCAATTTTGTCGGTTGATCGGGCTGATGGCGAAAAAGGATGGAAGACACTAGAGGATATGACTGAAACTGAGGATTCAGAAGTAACGTTAGAAGGTAAAGTTATTGGAATTAACAGAGGTGGTGCTGTTGTAGAAGTGAACGGCATAAATGGTTTTGTTCCTATGTCTCAATTGGTTAGCATACCGAGAGAGATATTTCGTCAAGATCAAGAACAAGAAGAAGCTGGCAAACAAAATGACCACAGTGATTTGATGGATATGTTGTTGGAACTAAAAGTTTTGGAGATTGATCGTTCTAGAAATAGAGCAATATTTTCAGAACGTCAAGCTGTTCAAGGAAAACGTGACGAGAAAAAGTCTCAGTTGATCCAAGAAATGGTTGAAGGTGAAACTAGGCATGGAGTAGTAACTGGCATCAGTAGTTTTGGTGCATTTGTTGATCTTGGAGGAGCAGATGGATTAATACATATATCTGAATTTTCATGGGTGCCTGTTGGTTCTCCAGAAGAAGTAGTGAAGATCGGAGATGAATTAGACGTATATGTGCTACGAGTGGACCTTGAAACTCGTAAAATAGCTCTTAGCTTAAAGCGCTTAGAACCTGAACCATGGCAGACAATAGGCGAAAAATTCCAGGTTGGAGACATTGTGAATGCTAGAGTCACAAATATAACTAACTTTGGTGCATTTGCTAGGGTTGAAGAATTTGTTGAAGGTTTAATACATATTTCAGAACTGAGCACTGAAACTCTTAATCATCCTAGAGATGTTGTTAGTCAGGGAGATAATGTCAAACTGAAGATTATTAGAATTGAGCCAGAACGTAGGCGTATTGCGCTCAGTTTGAAACAGGCTCAAGAGGATTTGATTGATTGATGACCTAGAGGATTGTTGGAGGTCTTGTGATGGCTAGTAGATTCGAGAAATTTAGTGAAGGTGCGCGTCGAGTTCTTTCGTTTGCACAGGAAGAAGCTAAACATTTTAAACATAACTACATAAGCACAGAACATATTCTTCTTGGTATAACACGAGAGTCTGATGACGTCGCTGCTAGAGTATTATCTAGTTTGGGTGTCGAGTTGCCTAAAGTGAGATCGGCGGTTGAGTTTGTTATTGGACGAGGAGAACAGACTTCTGCTGTAGATATAGGTTTGACTCCTAGGGCAAAGAAAGTTATTGAGTTAGCTGTTGATGAAGCTCGCCATTTGAATCATCAACGCATTGGAACAGAACATTTACTTATTGGTTTGATGAGAGAAGGAGAAGGTGTTGCAGCTGGTGTTTTAGAAAGCTTAGGAGTAACTCTGGATGTAGTAAGGGAAGGGGTTGGCCGTGTGTTATCTGAAGAAGTTACTCAACAGTCCACAAATGTTTCTGGTAAAGATAACAGTAAGACTCCCATACTAGATCAACTTGGGATTGACCTCACACAAGCTGCTAGAGACGGGAAGCTGGATCCTACTGTTGGTAGAGAAAAAGAAATCCAACGAGTTATCCAGATTTTATCTAGACGCACAAAGAATAATCCTGTTCTCATAGGAGAGCCTGGAGTTGGCAAAACTGCAATTGTAGAAGCTTTAGCTCAACATATAACTAATAATGACGTGCCAGCTACTCTACAAGGTAAACGATTGATTACTTTGGATATGGGAGCATTGGTTGCGGGTACTAAATACAGAGGGGAATTTGAAGAAA
>CAZSCD010000086.1:0-12443 GCA_964605345.1 uncultured Dehalococcoidia bacterium | reverse complement strand
GGATCTGATGTGATAGATCTTCTTAACAATAAAATGATTCTTGTAATGAAAAATAATCGTTCTAAGTTAGATTCTTTGGATGCCTTGCGCGCAACAGATATACATCGGATTGCGTTGGCAAATCCAGAATTTGCGCCAGCTGGAATTTATGCTAAACAATCATTGTTAAATTTAGGACTTTGGCAAGTCCTTGAAGAAAAATTGGTGTTTTCGTCCGATGTACGTGTTGCTTTGACTTATGTGGAATCTGGTAACGTTGATGCAGCTTTTGTATATGAAACCGATGTTCAGAAAACTCGAGGACTCAAAATATTAGACATAGTGCCCATTGAGAGCTATTCGCCTATAGTGTTTCCTGCGGCATTGATAAATAGATCCAGTCAGAAACAAAGGTCTCACAAATTTCTGGAATTTTTGCAGAGTCAAGAAGCGTTAGGCATTTTCAAGAATCATGGGTTTCATGTGGCTGAGCCATAATAGATAGCAGTTTTAGTATGTACTGTTTTAAAATATCATAACTTGCCTAGGTAACGGCAGCATTTTATTAGTTTTAATCAACCTTGCTGCAGAAGGATCAGAACCTTTGGGTTTTTCACTGATAATAACTAGCTTACAAGTTGCTACCTTAGCAACTGCTATCAATGTTCCTTTTGCAATGTTTATAGGTTGGTTGCTGATTAAACGTAACTTCCGAGGCAAATTTATATTAGATATTTTGGTATCTTTACCAATGGCAGTTCCACCTGTAGCTATAGGATTTCTCTTATTACTATTGTTTGGGAGAAATGGTCCAGTTGGAAGTATTCTGTACAATTTATTAGGGATTGAAATAGTTTTTACTTTGATAGCAGCAGCTTTGGCTGCTGCTATCGTATCATTCCCACTTATGACCAGAACCATAATGGTTGCATTTGGAGAAGTGGACGAAAGAATGGAATTGTCAGCTAGAACCCTCGGTGCCTCTCCATGGAAAGTAGCATTTACAATTACTATCCCACTGGCTTACAAGGGTATATTAGCTGGAATTCTTATAGGATTTGTCAGGTCCATTAGTGAATTTGGAGCTACTATTGTGGTGGCAGGTAATATTCCCGGGTATACTCAGACTCTTCCAACAGCTATTTATACTAGTGTTCAAACGGGTGACCATAATGTGGCTGTTCGTCTTGTGTTTTTGTCTATGAGTTTAGCGGTTGTAGCTTTATTAGTACATAATTACTTACTTCGTAGGACTCGTTTATAATAAGTTCATGTTCAATATGTAGAGTGATTATTTGGTGATGGCATGTACGATCCAGCGTTAAAATTCAATGTTACGAAACAATTCGAGGATTTTTCTTTGAATTGTGATGCCGAGATTGGAAATGGAATCACTGCTATTGTTGGACCGTCAGGACATGGGAAAACTACTTTGCTAAATTGCATAGCTGGAGTTACATTGCCTGATTCTGGAGAAATAGAAATTTTTGGAGATATTGTTTTCTCTTCAGATAAATCTACAAATGTACCTCCTGAAAAAAGACGATTGGGGTACGTTTTTCAGCAAGCAGTTCTTTTTCCTAATATGGATGTTCGGCAAAACATTATGTATGGGTACAAAATGACTCCTGTTGAATGTAGAAGATTACATCCTGAATTTCTAATGGAATTGTTTGAGTTGTCAGATATGAAAACCAGACATGTCAAGACTTTGTCTGGAGGACAAGCTAAATTAGTGTCCTTAGCTAGGGCTTTGGCTACATCACCTAAAATTCTTTTATTGGACGAAGCTTTGACATCGTTGGATAGAGGTTTCAAGGGAACTGTAATGAAATATCTAAAACTTCTAAAGAAGGAGTTTGAGATGTCCATGATATATGTTTCACATTCTATGTCTGAAGTCATGGCTATGGCTGACAATGTTCTAGTTTTAATGGATGGTCGGAAAAAAACTTATGGTGTTCCATCACAAGTATTAGTGGATTATGATGTTGCCAACATGCCTGGAGCAAGTGATTATGAAAATATAATTGAAGCCAAGATTATTTCGGCATGTAATGGAGATAATGGGGCGGCAGAATTGAAGATTGGTGCCACAAGTTTATTGGTTCAAAATGTGTATCGTGAAGTTGGAGAGACAGTACTGATATCTATAAGGGCGAAAGATATTATGATAGCTTTGGAAGAACCAGTTAAAATAAGTACTCGTAACATTGCTAGCGCAATCGTAGAAGATATACACGTTATTGGTTCTCGTATTATAGTTTTCATAGATGTTGGAGTTCGGGTTATTTCAGAGATAACTATTTCAGCATTTAGTGACTTAGGTTTCTGTAAAGGAGATCGTATAAATCTTATTATTAATACTGGGAATATAGCTGTTCTAGATACTATATCTAATAAACGCTAACAGCGAGTTAGTTTGAATGTATAAACTTAGATACCTTAGAATGTAGTGCATTGTTGTTGTATATAGAGGTTTTATAATTGAGCTACTTTTTAAAACGTCTTAAAGATTCGTCATCATCAAAGAGTAGTTTGGTGTGTGTTGGATTAGATCCTGATCCAACGTTAATGCCTATATCTGATGTACTGGGATTTACCAAGGCAATTGTCGACGCTACAAAAGATTTGGTTTGTGCCTATAAACCTAACATTTCTTTCTATGAAGCATTGGGTTTCAAGGGTATAGAATATCTATCAGAAATAGTAACGTATATACGTTTAGTAGCACCGGATGTTTTGGTTATTGGAGACGGTAAACGAGGAGACATATCTTCTTCAAATATCAAGTATGCTAAAGCCATGTTTGATGTATGGGGTTTTGATGCTACTACTGTAAATGCGTATGCAGGTGGTCATTCATTGGAACCCTTTTTTTCCTATGAAGATCGAGGTGTATTCATTTGGTGTAGGTCGTCAAATGCCAGTGCTGATAGTATTCAAGACCTAACCATGTTTGACAATAAAGATTCTGTTCCACTTTATGAATGTGTTGCTAAAAGTGCTGTGAAATGGAACACTAGAGGCAATGTTGGTTTGGTTGCTGGAGCTACTTTTCCGAGAGAAATTAAAGTTATTAGATCTCATTGTAGAGATATGCCATTGTTGATTCCAGCGATTGGTGCTCAAGGTGGCGATTTGAGTAATGCTTTAAAACACGGATTAGATGTTGTCGATTTTAATGTGATTATTAGTTCATCTCGAAGCATACTATATCCTCCTAATATCCAATCTAAAGACTTTGGCCAGGCATCTCGTGATGCAGCATTGAATCTACGGGACAGGATTAATGCTATTATCCTCGAAGAGGGAAGAAAATGGTAATGGAGTTTAGGATTGGGGATTTGGTAGGCTTGAAAAAAACTCATCCATGTGGAGGGTTTTCTTGGGAAGTTATACGTGTGGGAGCCGATATAGGTCTTATGTGCAAACAGTGCAAAAGGAAAATCTTGATGCCTCGCTCATCCATTTACAAGAGGATTAAGTCTATCAATGAATGTCAAATATCATGAGCATATTAAGTTTGAATTACATTTCTAATGCCGAGGATTAAAGCATAGTATGTTTACGCAGTAAAACCAATGGAATTACATGGTGCGTTGACACTGAATTTCCGTGAGCTTACAATGGAGAAGGTTTATTTGTTTAGGAGTTTTGTAGATGCCTGAGATGGTCATAGATAGTATACGTGTCAGTCTTGTTAACTATCAAAGAGTAGTCATACTTAGGGTTAAGGGTTCTGACAGGTATCTACCTATATGGGTGGGATCTGCTGAAGCTGATTCAATTGCTTTGAGATTACAAGATGTTGAAGTTCCTAGGCCTCTCACTCATGACTTGTTTTTGACTGCTATAAAATCTCTTGGCGCCACTATTGAGCGTATTGTTGTATCTGACCTTAATGACGATACTTTTTATGCAAAAGTAGTACTACAGTGTAATGGCACAATTACCGAAGTTGATTCTCGACCAAGTGATGCTATAGCCTTGGCTGTGCGTACAGATGCTCCGATTTATGCTGAAGATGGTGTATTGGATAAAGCAGGTATTAAAATGGATCCTGAAAGTGGGCAACCTGTTTCAACTAAAGATGATGAAATTCAACAGGCCCCTCTTACAGATGGTGAACTTGAAAGACTTTCTGCCTTCACTGATTTTGTTGATACGTTAAATTTAGAGGATTTGGGAAAAGGCAAACAACAAGAAAATCCCCCTGATGTCTAGATTGTTAGTCATGGCTCGGTCTTTCACGTTAATGCCATTTTTATTCTGAGCTCATTCATAATTTAGAGAGATCTGTGACAAAGTGGATTTGGTTACGGTGCAGACTACATTTTCGATTGTTTTACTTAAATTGACTACAAAATTCTTTTGTGATAATCTACACCGTCGCTTGAAGATTGTCTCATGACTACTCGTGGTATGTCTGTGCTGTTTCGCCTTTTGGGAATTGGGTGGTACGTGGCAATCTGTGTTGGAGGAGGTGCTGTAGGAGGAATGTTTTTGGATAGAATATTTGGATTCAAGCCTGTGCTTACGCTGTTAGGGTTAGGTTTGGGTTTGGTATTGGCTTTTTGGGGAATGTATCGAATGTTGGCAGATGTGAGAGGTCATGTTTCAAATTGCTGCCATGAGAGAGATGTTTAGTGTCTAGTTTGCTAAATAATCCAAAGTTATTGAGTTTATCGGCCATCGTGCTGATCGTGTCATTTGTGAGTTTGGCAGGTGGCGCACTTGGCAACGAATTTGGAGGAGGCTTTTTAAGCGCTCCAATAGCTCATATACAGCTACCGGCAGAGTCTATAACAATGGACCCACTCTTTTGGGGATTTAGAATTACGAATACAATGATAGCTACTTGGGCAACTATTCTAGTTCTAGTAGTCATATCATTTTTTGCTACGCGTGATATAAATGAGATTCCAAGAGGATTGCAGAATGTTGTAGAGGTGGTTGTGGAATTTTTCTTGAATTTATGTTCTAGTGTTGCTGGACCAGCTAAGGCTCGGATTTTTTTCCCACTGGTGACCTCTATTTTTCTATTTATTCTTATTTCTAACTGGATGGGGATTCTCCCTGGATTTGGCACAATTGGTAGGGTAGAGAGTGCTGAAGAAGTTATACATCATGTTGAAGCAAAAAAAGCAAACGCAGATTTGGATAAAATCAAGTTGCAAGTTTTTGAAGACTTAGGTTCAATGTCCATAATACAATTTGGATCTTTGGATGACGTTGTAACAGCACACGAAATTGAGGAACATGGGCTGGAAGAAGGCAAACAAGCAGGAATGTTAGTTCCATTTTTCAGAAGTGCTAACACTGAGATAAATACGACTTTGGCAATAGCCTTGGTGGCAATGTTCATGGTACATTTTTGGGGATTTAAAACTCTTGGCTTGATGGAGCACGCGGGTAAATTCATTAATTTTAAATCTGGACCAACCGGAATTTTTGTTGGACTGCTTGAGGGGATAAGTGAGATTGCCAAGGTTATTAGTTTCACTTTCCGTCTTTTTGGCAATGTTTTTGCGGGAGAAGTACTTCTAATGGCTATGGCATTTTTGTTGCCATTAATTGGTATAATTCCTTTCTTGGGATTGGAATTGTTTGTTGGGCTTATACAAGCATTTATTTTTTCTATATTGACATTGGTTTTCGCAACGGTTGCTACTACTGGACATGGATCTCAAGAACATTAAGGGTTGTGCGGTAGTGTTAGAATATCTCAATTAGGTTTATAAACTTTGTTTGGAAGGAGTTAGAAATGGAGGGAGACATACTCAACATAGGCGCTGGAATAGCCATTGGACTTGGAGCTATAGGACCAGCAATTGCAATAGGCATGCTTGCTGCTAAGGCTATGGAAGCACTGGGAAGAAACCCTGAAGCTGCTGGGCCGATTCAACAGAATATGATTTTAGCTATTGCCTTTGCTGAAGCGATAGCAATTTATGCTTTGGTGGTTGCTGTAATCATCAAATTTGCATAATCTAAAGGCATGGTTGCACTAGAGTAAAATTTGTTTCAATAAACTAACCCAAGGTGAATTAGGAGAAAAAATGGACTCCTTAGGCGTGAACTTGCCTGGTCTAATCACTCAAGTAATTAGTTTTGCAATATTATTTTTCATATTGCGCAAACTACTTTACAAACCAATATTGAAGATGTTGGATCATCGCTCAAATAGAATAAGAGAAAGTTTAGATGCGGCTCAACAAGCTAAAGAAGAGATGCTTAGTTCTCAAGAGGAAGTGCGTGGTCAGTTAGAAACTGCTCGTTCTGAAGGCCAAAAAATGATATCAAAGGCTCAAGAAGTTGCGGATCGCTATAGGGAAGAAGAGGTTGCTAAGGCCAAAGTAGATATAGAAGCAGAACGTGAAAGAGCGCAAATTGACATTCAACGAGAACGAGACTCAGCTATAGAAGAAGTAAGACGTGAATTCGCAGGATTAGCTATAAATGCTGCCGAAAGAATTGTTGGTAGATCTTTGGATGAGGCTTCACATAAAGAACTTATTGAAGAAGTATTAGATGATGCATCTAAATCAACCAGTAACTGATTTACGTTATAGATATCATTTATGAGATTGAAAGAATAGTGAGAACTGTTTCACCAAAACGTTATGCTAGCGCAGTGTTTCAGATAGCTTTGGCCAGAAATCAAATAGATTTATGGATGGATGGATTAAGGTTTTTGACTGATTCTCTTAGCAACAGTGAAGTTTTACGTATAATTGATGCACCTCAAATTTCGACGGCACGTAAAATGAAATTCACAAGGAAAATTTTTGATGGCTTTGTGTCTCCTATCGTTTTGAATTTAGTTTTCTTGTTGGCAAGTCGTAATGTCACCTACTCTATTAGTAAAATTTTCGAAGAATTTCAAGAGATTGTAGATGTGTATAGGGGTATTGGGCGCGCATCAGTTACTACGGCTGTACCAATTGACCGGAAAGATTTGACTAAATTGGTCAATCTACTGGAGAAAATCACAGAATGCAAGATTGAAATTGACACGAAGGTAGATTCTAAGATACTTGGAGGTTTGGTGGCAAAAGTCGGTGATAGAGTCATAGATGGTAGTACTCGTACAAAGTTACAGGTTATGCATAGAAGAATCGTTACTCAAACCAGATAAATTAATTTTATCAGGCATTTGTAGAGTAAAAATCACTGGAAGTTAGTCTTAAATAACTAAATAAATATTTGTGGAGGAACTGATGGCGGTTAGAGGACAAGATATAACATCGGTAATTAAACACCAAATCGAGGAATTTGATCACGAGCTTACTATGGTGGACGTGGGTACCGTGATTGAAGTTGGTGATGGTATCGCTAGGATTCATGGTCTATCTGGAGTAGGATCGAATGAATTAGTTGAATTTTCAGGTGGAATTACGGGGATGGCATTAAATCTCGAAGAAGACGGGGTAGGTGCTGTCATACTGGGCGATCCTCGTGGAGTAAAGGAAGGAACTGAAGTAAGAGGTACTGGTCGTATAGTTGAAGTTCCTGTCGGACAAGCTCTTGTGGGTAGAGTTGTTGATGCATTAGCTAGTCCGTTGGATGGCAAAGGGCCAATACAATCAGAAGAATCTAGCCCCACGGAGGTTATAGCTCCAGATGTAGCATCTAGGCAAGGTGTTTCAATCCCAATGCACACCGGGGTCAAAGCGATTGACTCGATGGTTCCCATTGGACGAGGTCAAAGAGAGCTTATCATAGGTGATAGGTCTATTGGTAAGACTGCTTTGGTTATAGATACTATTATTAATCAAAAAGGCGGAGATCTTACTTGTGTTTATGTAGCTATTGGGCAAAGAGTGGGTAAAGTTGCTCAACTTATTGCCAGGCTTGAAGAACATGGAGCTCTAGAACATACTGTTATCGTTGCAGCCAATGCATCTGATCCTGCGCCTATGCAGTATTTGGCTCCTTATACTGGATGTGCCATTGCAGAATATTTCATGAGACAAGGTAAGGATGCATTAGTGATTTATGATGACTTATCTAAACATGCTTGGGCATATAGACAAATGTCACTGCTTTTAAGGCGTCCTCCCGGACGTGAAGCTTATCCAGGTGATGTCTTTTACTTGCATAGTAGGCTTTTGGAAAGAGCTGCTAGATTATCTTCTGAACTTGGAGGAGGTTCTTTAACTGCATTGCCAATTATAGAAACTTTGGCTGGCGATGTTTCAGCATATGTTCCTACGAATGTGATATCAATAACCGACGGACAAATCTATTTGGAGCCGGAACTTTTCAACTCTGGAATCAGACCTTCTATAAATGCAGGACTTTCTGTGTCACGTGTTGGTAGTTCTGCTCAAACCAAGGCCATGAAGAAAGTCGCAGGTCGTCTTCGGTTAGACTTGGCTCAATATTCTGCGCTTGCTAGTTTTGCTCAATTTGGAACATCGGATTTAGATGCATCTACGCGTGCTCAGTTGGAGCGTGGACAGAGAGCTGTAGAAGTTTTAAAACAGAATGAAAATGTACCACAGCCCTTACCACAGCAAATTACAATATTGTTTGCTTTAGCTAATGGGCTCATAGATGATGTTGAAGTATCCAAAGTACAGGCATTTGAAGGTGCATTACATAGTTTCATGTCGTCTAATTATCCAGAAATACTGAAATCAATTGGTGACTCAGGAGATATTTCTGATGAAATTGAAACTGGATTAATTAATAGTATAAAAGAATTCAAAGATACAGTTTCTTTCTAATTCGATATTTTTACAATATGAGGTTGTTGCTTGCCAAGTGTACGTGAGATAGGAAGGCGAATCCGAAGTGTTCAAAACACCGCTAAGATCACAAAAGCGATGTCAATGATAGCTGCTTCAAAAATGCGACGTGCTCAGGATATGGCTGTAAAAAGTCGGCCGTATTCAGATCGTATGCGCGAGCTTTTGTCTGATTTAGTCGCACAGCCTCAAGATGAAGATCAAGTGCATCCACTTCTTTCGAGAAGGGATGTTAAAAACACTTGTTTAATTGTGATAACACCAGATCGAGGTTTGACGGGAGGTTTGCATAGTAGAATTAACCGAATATCTGGGCAATTCAGTCTGGAACATAATGCGGATATAAAAGTTATAGCTATTGGTAAAAAGGGGCGTGATTTTGTAGTTAGAACAGATCAAAATCTCAAAGCTGTGTTTACGGACTTAGGTGATAGACCATTAATTACAGATGTGACACCTGTAGCTAAATTAGTCATTGATGAGTACATTTCTGGACAAATAGATGATGTTTATGTGGTTTATGCACGATTTATAAATACGACTGTACAACGTGTGGTCGTGGAAAAGATAATTCCAGTTGAGCCTGCTCAAATTGATCCTATTAATGCAGTAGGATACATTTATGAACCAAATAGTTCGCATGTTTTGTCCGAATTATTACCAAGATATGTAGAGATGCAACTGTATCATTCAGTTTTAGAGAGCATAGCTAGTGAACAATCTGCTAGGATGGTTGCAATGCGTAATGCAACAGATAACGCTAACGACATGGTAGAAGATCTTACTTTAGTGATGAATAAGGTTCGTCAGGAAGGTATAACCAAGGAATTATTGGATATTGTTGGTGGTGCGGCTGCTGTTGGGTCATAGGTTTATAAAACAACAAAATAACAACAAATTAAGAAAATGGCAATAATATCTAACTAATTGTGTTAGATGTGCCAAGATTTAGAGGAGTGGCAATGACGACTGGAAAAATAACGCAGGTTATTGGGACAGTGGTGGACGCTGAATTTCCTTCGGAAGAAATGCCTGCTATTTATAATGCACTTGAAACCGAAGTGAAAGGACAGAGGTTAGTATTAGAAGTTGAACAACATGTTGGTAATAATTGGGTTCGTTGTCTAGCTTTAGGCCCAACTGATGGATTAACAAGAGGAGTACAAGTTACTGATACTGGTGCACCAATATCGGTTCCAGTTGGAGAGAAAACCTTGGGACGTCTCTTTAATTGTTTAGGTGACACCTTGGACAAATTGGACCAAGTTGATTCTGAAAACCGGTGGCCAATTCATAGGAAACCTCCTACATTAGAAGAACAGGCGACTACTGTTGAGGTGCTGGAGACAGGCATTAAAGTTATGGATTTAATAACACCTTTTACTCGTGGAGGGAAAATAGGTGCATATGGAGGAGCTGGTACTGGAAAGACGGTTATTATCCAAGAATTAATACGAAATATAGGAGCTGAACACCAGGGAGTATCAGTATTTGCAGGTGTGGGGGAAAGATCACGTGAAGGCAACGATCTCTGGCACGAAATGCAAGAATCTGGCGTTTTAAAGAGTACAGTCCTGGTTTTCGGACAGATGAATGAACCACCGGGAATTAGAGCTCGTGTAGGCCTTACAGGACTGACTATGGCTGAATATTTTAAAGAAGAACGCGGCCAAGATGGCCTTATGTTCATAGATAATATATATAGATATATTTTGGCCGGCATGGAAGTTTCAGCACTGCTTGGCAGAATGCCATCTGCAGTTGGCTATCAGCCAACTTTGGCTACTGAGATGGGTGAATTGGAAGAAAGAATTACTTCTAGTACTAAAGGATCAATTACTTCATTTCAGGCTATCTACGTGCCTGCGGATGATTATACTGATCCGGGTATTGTTACGACTTTTGGACATTTGGACGCTGTCGTGTCTTTGGACAGATCTCTTGTAGAACAAGGTTTATACCCTGCAGTAGATCCATTGGCTTCATCTTCTCGTATACTGGAACCATCCGTTGTTGGTCAAAATCATTATGATGTCGCCAGAGGAGTTCAACAGGTATTGCAAAGGTATAGAGACTTGCAGGACATTATAGCGATTCTTGGCGTAGAAGAATTGTCAGAGGAAGACCGTGCAGCGGTTGCGAGAGCTCGTAAAATACAACGATTTCTGACACAGCCATTCTTTGTGGCAGAAGTGTTTACTGGCCAGGAAGGACGGTATGTTCCAATACAAGAGACGGTTCGAGGATTTAATGAGATATTGGAAGGACGTCATGATGAACTTCCAGAACAGGCATTTTATATGGTGGGTAGCATAGATGAAGCAGTGGAGAAAGCTAAAAAGATGACGGCTTCAGAGTGATCCGCATAAATAGTTATCTTTAATATAATGTTTTTATTTATCCTTTCGGATTACTGAAATAATATTGGGAGCCACGTGTATATAGGAGACTATTTGTGCCATCCTTTAAATTGGAGATAGTTACAGCAGAGAAATTGGTTTACACAGGGTATGCCGATATCCTGGTAGTTCCAGGTGTTGATGGTGAATTAGCTGTCTTACCTGGGCATGCACCTTTGCTGACTTTACTTAAACCTGGAGAGATGCGTGTTGTTGAAGGTGATAAAGAAAATCACATAGCAGTTAGTGGTGGATTTATAGAAGTTTTAAACGATGAGGTAAGCATATTGGCTGATACTGCAGAACGGGCTGAAGAGATAGATATTGATAGAGCTGAGGCAGCCTTAAAACAAGCTAGAGATCGTATAGAATCAAAGACATCTGATATGGATTTAGAAAAAGCTTTGGCTTCGTTGAGAAGGTCAGAAGCCAGGTTAATAGTTGCGAAACGACGACATAGACGATCAGAGACTATGGTTAATTGATGATGACATTAGCCTTGAAATTCACGTAAAACTTGGGTTTGCAAAAACAGACAAGACAAATCTTTGTACATGTTCAGGTACGTCGCCAAATAGAAATTTTCTTGACACTGTGAAATCTTGGTGGTAGAATTTTTGCTTACTGGTTTGCCATTAATGGCTTCACGACCTGCTTTATCCGTAATGTTTGGATTGTTTATTGCAGATTTCTTTTGGCAATATTTGGTAACTAAAGATGTGATTGCAGTGAGAGAGGTCAGCCATGACCGAAAAAAAAATCGAGATTAAACGTGGCTTGCGTGATGTATACATAGATAAGACTGAGTCTAGGTTTATTGATGGTGAAAACGCCAAACTTTTGTATCGTGGTTATGACATTAATGATTTAGCTCTAAAGTCTACCTTTGAAGAGACTTCGTTTTTGTTGCTATATGGTAGTTTGCCCACTGAAGATCAATTAGAAGAATTTGATCATACTCTTAAGGTAAACAGACATTTGCCGGATGAAATACTGGAAATCATAAAACTTGTTGCTAACGCTCATCCTATGGATGTACTACGTACAGGAATTTCGTCTCTCGCTGCGTATGATGCTGGTGTGAAAGATAATTCACCTGAAGCAACTTTGAAAAAGGGGATACGGTTGACTGCCCAAGCTCCAACTATTGTTGCTGCACATGCGCGTATTAGTGATGGCAAACAGCCAATCCCACCTAATTCTGATCTTGGACATGCTGCTAACTTTTTATACATGTTGTTTGGGGAAGAACCGGATGTCGAAGATGCTAAACTTTTAGATAGAGATTTCGTTCTTCATGCCGAACATG
>CAZSCD010000085.1:0-10307 GCA_964605345.1 uncultured Dehalococcoidia bacterium | reverse complement strand
GTTCTCATTATAAAACTCCTGATATTAAGTAATTTTATACCGGAATGGTGGGCCAGCGTGGACTCGAACCACGGACCTCAGTCTTATCAGGACTGCGCTCTAACCGACTGAGCTACTGGCCCATGCAAAACCGGATACTGGATTATATCACTAACTAATAAATAAAATCCCGACTTGTTATTGAGCATTCAACCCGAAATTGATAACATGAACGTATGTTATATTTTAAAAAGTGGCTTTGTCTATGGAAAGACTGTATTTTATAAACACTTTATCAATCACCTGCATCTGGAAATTTTGTGAGGAAACTCTAGTCAAGTGGTGATATCATTGGGCGGGAGTAGCTCAGGGGCAGAGCGTCTGCTTCCCAAGCAGAAGGTCGAGGGTTCAAATCCCTTTTCCCGCTCCAAAGATTGTTTTAACTTTCGATCTAAAACTAGTATTAAAAGGATGGAGTAAATCAACATGAAGATAACTGGCGCACATTTAATGGCACAAGCACTGAAAACAGAAGGAATTGGTAATGTATTTACTCTTGCTGGAGACCATATTCTGCACGCAATGGATGTTTTGGTAGATGATGGTTTTACTTTTATTGACACAAGACATGAACAGGCTGCAGTACATATGGCCAGTGCATGGAGTCAAATAAATAATGGTCCAGCTGTTACTATGTTTACGACTCCCGGCACTGGCAATGCGGTGTCTGGACTCACATTTTCAGCTCATACCAACTCACCTGTTATCAATATTGTTGGATGTGCTGGTTTTAAACAGCTTGGGATTGGTGCTTCACAGGAACTTGACCAAGTAGGCTTGGCGGCACCAACGACTAAAGGGTCGTGGCTAGTAACTGATCCGTATCGTATTCCTGAATTTGTATCTAGAGCTTTTCGTACAGCACTTTCAGATAGAAGAGGACCAGTTCATCTTACGGTACCCGTGGATTTCTTCGAGGCTGAAATTGATCCTAGTAAAGTGCAAATATATAAACCTCAACAATACAGACATATAGGACGTCTGCAAGGAGATCCAACTCGAATAAAAGAAGCTATAGAATTACTTCAAACAGCTAAAAAACCGGCAGTGATAGTTGGTGATGGGGCATACACAGTTTCTCCAGATGTTCTTCAACGATTCATTGATGTGACAAGTATAGCCTTGTTGGCAGATGTACTTGGAAGAGGAATGGTGCCAGATACACATCCAAGCTGTTTTGGTACAGCAGCAACACATAACAATGAGGCTGCTGTTAAATGTTTGAAAGATGCAGACGTAGTTTTGCTTCTTGGGAAGAAATTGGATGCTACTTTACAATTTGGAGATCCTCCAACTATGAATCCAGACGTTAAATTGATACAAGTTGAACCATCATCTCATCAAATTGCATTGGGTGGTGCAGTGGACGTCATTATACAAGGAGACGTAGGGACTGTCTTAGAACAGTTGACCACTGAAGCAGAAAACAAGAAATGGGTTAAATCTCCCATGTTGTCAGATCTAGAGGCAGTTGTTAAAGATCAAAAGCAAAAATTGGATGCGATGGCAACTACTGGATCACCACTTAATGCTATGTCTGTTCATAAGGCCATGCTTCCTTTTCTAGACGACAGTACATATATGGTTTTTGAAGGATCAGACTTTGCTTTGTTTGGAGCAGCATATTACGATTGCATGCAGCCAAATAGATTTTTTGGACCTGGAACGCTTGGAATGCTAGGATGGAGTTTGCCTTTCGCTTTGGGAGCTAAGCTAGCTTTGCCAAATGAAAAAGTCGTTATGTTTACGGGGGATGGTGCATTCGGTTTTAGCGGAATGGAGATGGATACAGCTGTTAGACACAATTTGCCAGTTGTAGTCATTTTAGGCAATGATAGCGTTTGGGGAATAGATTACCATCAACAAGTACGTTTATACGGTAAGACTGTAGCAACTGAACTTTTGCCAACGCGATATGATAAAGTTGCAGATGGATTAGGGGCTCATAGTGAGTATGTAGAGACTAGCGATGAACTTCCAGGTGCATTGCAGCGAGCTTTTTCTGCTAATAGACCCGCATTAGTTAACGTACAAATAACTCCTATAGCTAGCCCTGCAACAGAATCATTCATAAAGGCGAAAGAGGAAGACATTCCTACACTTTAGAAGTCTTTTAAGGTGAAGTGTTAGTGCACATTCATGAAGTCGGATTTAATGCGTGGCGTCGTTTGTAAATTTGTATCCTGTATCGGTTGTTTTCTGTTACATACAAGTTTCCATTGATGTCGAGTTTCACAGATATGGGAGCCCAGAAGTATTTTTCCACTTGCGACGATTCTATATGTGGATCATTGCTAATAAATTTCTTGTGAGGATTTAAGTTTGCTTTATCTCGAGCATCACTTTCTTCCTCGTTAACTGACAAGAACTCTTTTGCCCATGCCGATAATGTTGCATCTCCTCTGAGTTTCATTACAAATTTGCCATGAGAATCCAATATCTGAACTCGTTCATTACCCCAGTCGGCAACATAGATGTAACCTTCAGAATCTACTGCCACACTTGAGGGCCTATTAAATTCACCATCACCAGATCCTGACATTCCGTATTTTCCAATAAACTCACCATCGTGAGTGAATTTTTGTATTCGGTCATTACGCCAATCGGCAACAAAGATGTTTCCGGAAATATCTATTGTTATACCCCATGGTAAATTGAATTCACCGTTACCATCACCGTAGCTACCAAACGAATCTAGGTACTCACCACGTTTGGTGAATTTCTGGATTCTGTGATTGCGGTGATCCACAACATATAAATTGTCTTCAGCGTCAAAACACATACCTGATGGACCATTAAGTTGACCAACTGCTTTTCCTTGCGCGCCCCATTTTTCAAAAAATTCCCCGGATGTATCGAATATAGTAATGCGATTCATGTACTCATCGCTCACATACAATCTACCTTCATTGTCCAAGGCTAAGGCAGTCCCCCAAATCCATTGACCATCTTCTTTGCCAAAAGAGCCTATCTCACCAAGATATTCTTCATCTAAATTGCATATGCCTATGCGAGCCCAATTAGCTGCTCTGTTAAGCACCAATATTCGACCATGTTTGTCAAATACCAAATCTACTGGCTTTTGAAAACCACGTCCCTCGTCGGCAAATATCCCAATAGTACGGCTATATTCCAAAATTCTTCTGTCAGTTTTAACGGAATTAGAAATCATTATGATTGCCTAGTGTGATTATCTGTATTAATCGTTTATATTTAACGTTGTTGGTTTTATACAAGCTGAAACTCTGGCGTGGCGGCCACCAATCTAACAATATCTCTGATACGTTCTTCAGATGAATAAAATACCTCGGGTTCACGTGATTCGTTGGCATTACCAGTGGTATGTTTATTCAACGTAGCACGAGTGGTGTCAGATATCTGTATTCCTCCCATGAGGTCCAAGCATTTTTCAATTAAATCGTCTGAAGAAGAGTTTGGGCCAGTTTCATTCTCTACTCTATCTATGATGGAACGAATTCCAGGTTTATTAAGGTTACCCAAATGTTCTGTGGCAAAGTTGACTCGTTCTATCAATGTTCCTGAATCTATCCATTCAGTTCCCTGGTGCCATCCTTCAACACTCGGAGGGTTACCTACCTGTTGGCCCATGAACGCCATACGATGGCTTTGTGCACCAAACTCGTAAAATGGCTCATCAATGACACCACTTAATCTGAGAACACCTGCAACCAGTTCCGCAGGGCTTTTTACTTTTGCATACCAACACTCTTCGGAACGAAAGAAATCAGAGTTAAGCAAAACTCTCAACATAGCCCGTATGTCATAATTGTTGTCAAAATAAGCTTGGGATAAAATTTTTATGGCTTCCGGATTTTGAGGTGGAGTATGAGCCCATTGAGAAACTGGTGGCTCATCGGCAACAAAGAAACTATAGATGTGTCTTGCTATAAATTTTGCAGTAGCAGGTTGTTTGCAAATGATATCTATTATGTCTTCACCATTAAATTGGCCGGTTTCACCTAAGAATGTTTTTTCTCCATCATCGTGATCTTCAGGACGATACTCTGTGTGCATAACTATTCTCCCATATGGCCAGACACTGTTGTTTATTGCACATGCAACCATGTAGTCAGCGTTACCCACAGTCCAGCCTGTAAAAGCCCTTGAACACTCTTTTATGTCTTCTTCCGTATAATTACCAACACCCATGGAGAATAATTCTAGCAACTCTCTGCCGTAGTTTTCATTTATTTCGCCATGATGGTTGTCACAGTTATCTAACCAAACCATCATTGATGGATCTTTCGACAGTTCCAATAGAAGGGTCTTAAAATTACCAAGACCATGTCTTTGAAACATTTCAATTTGAGACATCATATCAGCACCATGAGTAAGTTTACTCACAGCCGTAGCAAAAATACCGTGCCAAAACAAAGACATTTTATCTCGTAAAGGTGTTTTTGTGGTCACCATGCGGTATAGCCAGTATGGTGGTATGGAACCCCCATTGATCATATTTGATAATTCTTGTTGATATCTTCGTATAAGATCATCAGGCATATTTTGAGGATTATCAGGATGAAGAATCGATTCTACGGTTTCCTCATAACCTTTCTCATTTGCAATCTCTATGTCTGCAAATGGACCACAAAAGCCAGTTCTTCTAATTAAATGAGCTGTTAACGCGAGTTCCTTGTCAATCATATTCAACCTTCAGCATTCAACCGTTATTGATCTTAAGGAAATGGACCCATTCGAGGAAAATCCGATAGTACCACTTTTTTAATAAGGAGTCCAGATTCGTGAGCATTGATTGGGTTTCGGGCTGGAAGTCCTTCAAGAATTTCCATTCCTAAGATAACCTTTCCAAATACAGTATGTAATCCGTCTAAATGCGGGAGATCATCATAAGTAATGAAAAATTGACTTCCATTGGTGTTAGGTTCTCCTTCGTTAACCATTGATACAATTCCAGGTCCATTGTGCCGTAGTTTTGGGTGGAACTCATCATCAATTTTGTAGCCAGGTCCACCGCTACCACTACCACTTGGATCACCAGTTTGTGCCATGAAACCTGGAACCACTCTATGGAATGTCACACCATCGTAAAAACCTTCCCTTGCCAAAAATTGGAAGTTATTAACAGTGTGCATTGCAAATCTGGCATAGAGTAAAATGACTATTTTTTCACCAGTTTCCAATTCAAGGATAGCAGTGTTACGTATATCAGGATCAAATATATCTCCAAAGTAAGGAGGAGAGTTATATTGTTTGAATCCTACTGGCACTACAGCACTTGCTGGCCCTTTGGATTTCGCAGAAGCCAGTTGATCACGTAGAAGTTTGATTTTATGGTCAGCGTCGTATAATGGTTCTTCAGGGATATTAAATCTAACGTTTATGGAATCTATTTGCGGTGCTGCTTCGACTCTCTTTGTGATCACTAATGGCCTCAATTTACTAAAAGAGTTTCCAATTTGCAATTCCTCGTTCAGGGTAAACACTCCTAATCCTGCGATCATCCCAAAAATAAATGTAGATACAGCCAATGTGGCCAACGCCTTTTTAGGTAATAATTTCCACATACCCCAAAATGTTATGGGACCTGCCCCTGCAGCCGTGAACAAAAATGCTGCTGCAGGGGCAGGTCCCATACCAAGTAACATCAATAACACCACGAGTGGAATTTCAAATAGTAGTGGCACGTTTATCAGCAGACCTAAAATTGCTGCTATTAGTACACCCCATATATGATTTCCAAGAAATTTAGCGACTACGTCAGGACTGATCCATTGAATCATTAGGCCACTGAAAAAGCCTGCTATAATCATTACGGGGCCCAGACGAATAAAATATCTTAAACTCGCAAACATCCAATCTTTTAAACCATCACGAAGGTCATTTTTCCAACTTTGAAGTTCGCAATTACTTTCTGTATATTCTGCAACATCATCTTCGATCACATCTAATTTTTCTCGTGCTAGGAAAGCAGCTAGAGGTCCTATTGTAAGTGCGGCTATTAAACTTATGCCAACACGTGTGCTAGCCAATAGTGGCGAGAAAACCATAAACACCATAATTAGAGCTAATGGGTTCATAGTAGCAGATCCTTGCAGTATACCTATGGTAGCTTCTATTCCAGCTCCTTTACGACGAAATGCGTTAGTAATTGGAGTTATACACGCAGAACATAAATTCAGAGACGACCCCAAAATTAGACCTTTTGTAGCACCAAGTAATCCTTTATTCGAAAAAGCAGAATATCGTTGGCCAGGGAAAAAAAACGTCTCTACAGCTCCAGCTATTATGAAAGCAAAGAGCATTCCAGTTGTTATAAGTTTCATGTAAGAAAAGGAAAAATCCCACCATGACGACAGAAGACTGGATTCAGATTCTATATCTATACAAAACCCCTGGAAACACTGTTCAGCCAAATCTGGATTCGTAACAATGTCTAAGTCATGTTGTATTGTATCTAGTTTAGGTAGTCGACTGAATGCGAGAAACAATGCGAACAGTATGCTTACAATTATGATTCCAACGACACGTTTTCTATCTAATGATGTCTTAGGTCTGATTAGTCCAATTATCAAACTCAATAATTTGTTTGGATTAAACCATAACCTCAAACGTTCACTCACAAAATCTATTCCGTGATTCATCAGTGACTCCAGATTGTTATCGAAGCAGTATACAACATGATATTTAAGAATAAATAATTATATATCTTGAGGATATTGATTTTACTTGTTATAACTAAAGACGACATCAAATTATACAGGATAATATTACATTGACATAAATAGGGTAGGGTGTGGATCAATGCTACAGAAATAAGTGTTAATCAAAGAGAAACAGGCCGCCGGCTGCCTTCCTCGGATTTCCGAGTATCTAAGCCGACGGCCTGTTTGTAAAACCTTGTATTTTGGGTTTACTTATAGTCTACTCAACCCAGGTATTACTGGATAGGCATCAATGATTCTACTTCCGGTATGATGGTTCCTTGAATAACCATGTTTGCACTACCAAGTCGGTTTCCACTAACCCATGGATCGTCAAAAACAATCACTCCAACTGAAAGCTTTTCATAGTCCTGATATACGAAGTAGTCTCGGAGGGGACCAGCCCAAGCTGCATCTGGGTCAGATTCGAACTTGAGGCGATCTTCAATATCATACATTTCTGGGAAACTGAAGCCTAATGACCAAGAAATTCTTGTGCTCATACAGCAAAGAACGTCCATCCAAGCGTCAGCCAATGATGCTGTACCATAACTGCTTGTGAAAAGATCGTTCATAGATCTTTCACAGCACAGCTGTGGGCGTCTCACTTGGTATAGGGCATTGTCAATTACCACAGTTAGACCGATGTTTTCCCAGTATCCTGCTACAGCCTGTGAAATTTCTTCATATGTGTCATTAAGACCACCTGATATCCATAGAGGAACTTCGAATCCATCAGCATAACCAGCTTCTGCCAACAGTGCTTTGGCTCCTTCAGGATCGTACGGTGTTACCCATTGTTCTTCGAAGTGAGAATCACAAGTACTTAATACTGCAATGTAAACCAAACAACCCTGTCCGCCTAAAATCTCTTCATTAATAGTTTCACGGTCGATTGCCATTGACATTGCTACACGTACTTTACGGCCATTCTCTCTGCTTTCTGCATCGAAGTAATCTCCAACCCAAGGTAGATGTGAGGGTGGTGGCCACTCAGGCATTGTGTTTCCATCTTCGTCTGTCTCAATACGCCAGTTTCCACCGAAGTAAACACTGACACCTGTACCTAAGCTTAAAGGTCCATAGTTGTATGCCAGGTTAGGTATATCGTCTATTTGATCTAGTAAAGGTAGCCCAACCAATGATAAATCGGCGTCACCTGAATTAAGCATAGCTATACGTGTTGCAGCTTCTTCGACTTCAACTAATATTAACTTCTCAAACCCAGGAGCTACTCTATAGTGGTTCTTTACACCTTCTAGAGTTATTTTGTCGTCTGAAACGTGTTCAATAAGTTTATATGGACCTGATCCACCGGCAAAAGCCTGTGCCCCAGCATCACCACCAACATCATCGTAGTGAGCTTGGCTCATTATGGGTAATCCTGCCCAATGATGTCTAGGAGACCATGACCAGGCAATCTGAGGGCCATCTCTCCAATCCCATCGGAGACCTCCATCGTCTTGGACGTGCACATTCGTGAAGATTGGGTCGTATAATTCTCCAGCCCAACCACCAATAGCGTCTTCTCAAATACCCTCGTCATATGACCATTTAACATCGTCTACACTGACAGTTCCGTATTTGGTATTGTCCCATGGAATTCCGTCACTGATTGTCCAGGTAATTCCATCTTCATCAACTGTCCAGTCACTAGCAATCATTGAAGATAACGAACCAGAACCAGAAAAGTCCAGTAAGGTCTCACCAATGCCAAGATGAATTAGATATGTATGGTAAGGGTGAGTGGCCAAAGGAGTGTGGTAAGCAGGTGGCCCAACGTCACCAACGGCAATTACGGCCGTGCTACCAGCTAAAGGATATGTAGCCTCAGCTGCTACTTCAACTTCAACCTCAACTACCACTTCCTTTTGTACTATTACTTCTTTCTCAACTTCTACTACCTTGGTCACCTCTACTTCTTTTATGACTTCAACCTCTACTTCCTTGATGACTTCTTTTTCGACTATTACCTCTGATTCGCCACAAGCTATCGCTGTACTAACGAGCGCAATTGCGACTAATCCCAATAATAATCTTATTTGCTTAACACTAATCATTTGTAATACACCTCCAACAATTTAGTTAGGACCCACTATTTAGGTATTAGATGAAAAAAAATTATAAAAAGATTTAAAACTCCAGTGTTTTTTGACTACTAGGGAACAAATCGTATTAGGTCACAAAAGTAAGTACCACAAAATCTACGTGGGTGGCCAAATCTATCTATGGTACGTAGATTCTCTTCATGCACACGTGCAATCTAGCACTTGATGTATGTTTTGTCAAACCATAAATTTTCATTATCGTCATGATCGTATTGAAATATATGGGTGAAATATTATAATATCTGCATACATGTAGTTCATAATCAATTTCTAAGTTCAAATAAATAGATTGGGTGATCAAATGGGAAATTCTGATATAGCTTTAATGTCACATCTGTTGCGTCGAGCTGGATTTGGAGCATCTCGAGATGAAATTGAGAGATGTGTGGACAAAGGATATGAAGAAACTGTTGAAGAATTGCTTAATCCAAGTAATTCACAACATATGCCAGATGACATAATACGAAGATATCACGAGAATTTTTATATATTTGAAGCTCAGAGAGGTGGTATTACCGGTTATTGGCATTACCGCATGATAACATCAAAGTGTCCCTTGGAAGAAAAAATAGGACTTTTGTGGCATGGAATATTTGCTACAAGCCACGTTAAAGTTAACGAAGCCATTACTCTTCTAGATCAAGTGGATATGTTTAGGCGCTTTGGCCTTGGTAAGCTGGATGATTTGCTCATTGAATTATCACAGGATCCAGCAGTATTAATGTGGTTGGACAATATACATAACCACAAAGATTCGATCAACGAAAATTATGGAAGAGAGTTATTAGAGCTGTTTTCAATGGGGATTGGTAATTACACTGAGGAAGACATCAAAGAATGCGCACGCGCTTTTACTGGTTGGACAGTAGCTAATGCAGAATATTTACAATCACGAGTAGACAATGATTCAGTTTGGCCATACGGACGTCTAGCATTTCCTTTTGCTTATAGTGAATATGATCACGACGACGGAGAAAAAACATTCCTAGGTGAAACCGGCAAATTTAATGGTGGAGACATAATAGATATCATTTGTAGACAACCTGCTGCTGCAAAATTTATAGCGAGACATATTTACGACTTTTTTGTAGCAGATGAAGTCCCAGTGCCTCAATGGAATTATACTTCACCTAGAGATCCTAAAGCCATTGAAATGATGGTTGACGCTTATTTCGCAAACGACCACAGTATTCGCTCTATGTTACGTGTCCTGTTCAACTCTGATATTTTCAAGTCTGAGGACGTTAGATTTGCTCGTGTTAAATGTCCGGCCGAGCTAGTAGTAGGTACAATACGGCTTGTTGGAGGAGTTGATAAACCTAGCCTAGATATGATATCTAATGCGGAAGCTACCTTCTCAATGGGCCATGAATTAACCGAACCTATTTCCGTGGAAGGATGGCATGAAGGAGTTGAGTGGATTAATGGCGGAACTTTAATGCACCGTGTCAACTTTGTCTCAAAACAACTAAATGAC
>CAZSCD010000084.1:0-8475 GCA_964605345.1 uncultured Dehalococcoidia bacterium | reverse complement strand
ATTTAATTAATAAGTGCATACTAATTAAAAGTATTAGCCTGGACAAATAAAACGAGTGAGAGTTGATATAGAATGCCATTGAAATTAATTTTGCCGTCAAGTGTACTGCGTAAACTGAGGATTCTATATCTGGGTATTGGAATATTAATGACCGCGTTCGTTATAACTGTTTGTTCATCTGATACTGAAACAACTGAAACAACTGAAACAACTGAGACAACTGAAACAACTTCTAATTCCTTAACTGTGTATTCGGGTAGAAGCGAAAAACTAATTGGACCTATAATAAAACTATTTGAAGCAGATACAGGAATGGATGTATCAGTCAAATATGCTAAAACCAGTGAAATAGCCGCAACACTATTGGAAGAAGGTCAATATTCACCGGCTAGTGTATTCTTATCTCAAGAACCAGGTGGACTTGAAGCCGTTTCCGAGCTTCTGGCTCCATTACCAAATAATATAACCTCAAAAGTCCCAGAATGGGCAAGCTCTTATGACAACAAATGGGTTGGTGTAACGGGACGTGCGCGAGTTGTAGTCTACAACAATGAAGCTTTATCAAGTGAAGATCTACCTTCTTCAATACTAGAGTTCACTGATTCCAAATGGAAAGGACGAATTGGATGGGCTCCAACTAACGCATCTTTTCAAACAATGATTACAGCAATGCGCCATGTCTGGGGAGAAAATGAAACTAAAGAATGGTTAATTGGAATTCAAAATAATGAACCTAAAGTCTATCCTAAAAACACTCCAACTGTCGCCGCAACTGCAACTGGAGAGGTTCACGTAGGATTTGTAAACCATTACTACCTGCACCGTTTCATAAATGAGGAAGGCCTAGACTTTACTGCACGAAATCATCATTTAGATTCAGGAGGACCTGATGCACTAATGATGATAACAGGCGCGGGTATACTAAAAACTACAGACAATGCAGATGGTGCCGAAAAATTCGTGAAGTGGTTGCTGTCCAGAACAGCTCAACAATATTTCGCTAATGAAACCATGGAATATCCGTTGATAGAAGAAGTTAAGCCCCACCCTCGCTTAGTAGACATTTTTGACCTCAATACTATACCTGAAATACCAATGGATAAACTAGGCGACATAAAAGGATCACAAAGCCTTCTAAGAGAATTAGGTATTTTATTCTAAAACCAAGCAAACTTCCCTACATGATGAAACGATGTTCATTACAATATAATGAACATCGTTTCATTGGTTAAATAGTAAGATCTATAAAATGTTAATTCGCAGCTTTAAATCTATTAGAGTACCAACCGTGGTATGGTTGCCTTCATTTATAATTGGAACAGCCATGTTGTTACCGGTTGTGTATCTTGTGATTCGCACATTCCAAGGCAATCAAGAAGCATTCGATCTGTTATTTCGATGGCGAACCATGTTGGTATTTGTACGTACTTTCCTTTTAGTATCATTGGTATCCATCACATGCACACTAATAGCTTTACCAATTGCCTGGTTAACTTCAAAAACTGATATACCTATGAAACGTATTTGGTTTATTTTATGTTCGATACCTTTGGTTATACCAAGTTACGTTGGCTCGTTTCTGTTTATCTCAGTTTTAGGCCCAAAAGGTTTTATGTATAAATTGATTCTAGCTCCGCTTGGATTTACAAATGCACCTGACATTTATGGATTACCTGGAGCAATTCTTGTCCTCTCTCTTTTAAGTTATCCATACGTGTTACTTACAACACGAAGCGTTTTGTCTTCAATCGATCCATCTCTAGAGGAATCCGCTCGAATTTTAGGATACAGCCGCTGGAAAACATTCATAATTGTAACTATCCCACAATTATTTCCTGCAATCGCAGCTGGAGGACTTTTAGTAGGCCTTTACGTACTTAGTGATTTTGGAGCAGTTTCACTACTGCGCTACGAAACTTTTACATGGGCTATATACCAACAATACGAGTCTTCATTCGACCGCAACATAGCAGCAACTCTATCACTCGCTTTAGTAGGTTTCGCAATTTTACTTCTAATGATGGAAGGGAGAGAACGAAAAAAAATTAAATACTATACTTCTGGACCAGGCACAACTCGCGCATACAAAACTGTTCACTTAGGTGTCTGGAAATGGCCAGCAATCGGATTTTGTACAGTAATAGTTACATTATCTCTAATTCTGCCTCTAACTATATTAATGTATTGGTTAATAAGAGGAATATCCTCAGGACAGCCCTTAATGATGCCATGGATTGAAATTGGAAATTCAGTATACACCTCTGCAATCGCATGTATTATAACTGTGATTTGTTCCGTGCCAGTTGCCATGTTATCTGTTAGACATGCTAATTTGTTCAGCCGTATCATAGACAAAGTAAGCTACGTTGGATACGCTCTTCCAGGCATAGTAGTAGCATTGACATTAGTGTTTTTCGCTATAAATTTCATGAGGCCTGCATACCAAACAATTTGGTTGCTGATATTCGCATATTTCATACTATTCTTTCCTGCAGCGCTGGGCACAACACGTGCTTCTATATTACAAATAAACCCCAAAATAGAAGAAGCAGCTCGGAGCCTTGGGCGAACTTCATCTGAAGTCATGTATTACGTTACAACACCGTTAATCAAGCCTGGCATATTAATGGGAGCCGCATTAGTATTCTTGTTAACAATGAAAGAATTACCAGCAACTCTCATTTTAAGCCCTTTGGATTTCAAAACACTAGCGACTTCCACTTGGTCAGCAGCTTCTGAAGCATACTTCACACAAGCAGCAATACCGGCCATATGCCTTATACTAATTTCTGCTGTTCCATTGGCATTTTTGTTAATAAACGAACACAAATATGGAAAGGAAAGCCACGAGGGACTATCGACGTGAACCAATTTGTCATAAATTGTACCAATGTAACCAAACGATACGACTCTATTTCAGTAGTAAATGACGTCTCATTTGAACTGCAACCTGGTGAAATCTTATCAGTACTTGGTCCCAGCGGATGCGGTAAGACAACTTTACTTAGATTAATTGCAGGTTTAGAAATTCCTAACTGTGGCACAATATCAATTGATGGAAAATTGATGTCCAGCACATCAATTAATACCCCGACAGAACACAGAAGTACTGGAATGGTATTTCAAGAGTACGCATTGTTCCCAAATAAAACCGTGATTCAAAACATTGGATTTGGGTTAAATAAATTACATAAAACAAATCGTCGACAACGTATTGTAGAAATGGTGAATTTATTCGAACTTACAGATTTGGAAAATCACTACCCTCATGAACTTTCGGGTGGGCAACAACAACGTGTTGCAATTGCACGAACACTAGCACCACAACCAATCATTATGTTGTTAGATGAACCTTTTAGTAATCTAGACTTCCAAATGCGCCGAGACATGCGTCAGGAAATGACTCGTATTCTTAGGAAAAGTGGTACTACCACAATATTCGTCACACACGATCAAGAAGAAGCTTTTGCTATAGCTGATCGTGTCGCGATTATGAAAAATGGTCGATTTCACCAAATCGACAAACCTGATGTAATTTACAATTCTCCAAGTAGTTCATTCGTAGCAAAAATCACTAGAACATGTGACTTCTTAATTGGCAAAATAAATGGTGATGTAGTTACTTCAGAAATTGGAGTCTTCAATTACACAACCAGTGAATCAAATATAAAAAACAACTCTGACGTAGAATTATTGATACATCCAAACGATTTTGAAGTAACTCGAGATGAACGTGGGAAATGTGTGGTAGAATCTACCGAATTTCGTGGAGATCACACAATTCTGACAATAAGCACACCCTCAGGATCTATAATAAGATGCAAAAATCAATCCAATACAAACTTTGCACCAAAGACGCAAATCACACTAACAAATAAAAACCCTCACCCCTTCGTCGCATTTCAAATTCCAATCACAAATCAATAATTACAAGTTTCAAAACACTCCTAATATGAACCTTGAGCCTCATAATATATAGAAAGTAACCTGTTCGACAATTCTAAAGCTTCGATTTTACTATCCGTCCAATCATTCTAGCCAAAATCGGACTGAAAGATTTGATATATGAACCCAAATATCTGTGTCTCAAAGCTTTAAGTATTATCTTAGCGTGCCAATCAAATGAAAAATCCGGGGAGTTCATCAATTCTTGTTGAAGGCCACTGGACGATATAACATTCAAAATTTTCTCTATCTCAGAATCTTTCAGAGTTTCATACATGACTCTGCTAGAATACCCAATTAGCAATTCTCGTCCAAAAACCTGTTTCCATTTTGACTGGTATATCTTAAGTTGAGTTTCGGTAAAACGATCTCGTTCCAGGGCTTGTCCAATTACTTCTGCAGCTATCTCACCAGTACGAAGGGCGTAATAAATCCCTCCTCCTGTAGTAGGTTTAGCCAATCCAGCTGAATCTCCAATTGCAATCACTCTATTCCCATAGGTTTTGGACAATGGAGTCAGAGGTATTCCCCAACGTTTAGGAGATTTAATAATTTCATCTACTTTTCTTTCTAATCGTAGTTCGTCTAGAAAACGCTTTATGTGTCCATTAAGTTTATGTCTAGAAATAAGACCTACTAAGGCTTTGGACTCAGATATAGGAACAAGCCAACCAAAAGATCCTGGAGAAATTTTGTTTCCAAGATATACCTCAGTGTTTTCTAGTCCATTAACTGATACTTCAGCCTGTTCTCCGAGTAAATACTCCTGATTTAATCCTTTGTGTAAACCAACCATTTTTAACAGAGGAGATGCAAAACCGCTTGCAATTATTACCATCTTAGCTTTATAAAAGTAATTTTTACTAGCACTGGAAGCAGTTACTTTTACTCCAGAAGTAGATACATCAATATTTGTGACTTTATATCCTAAATGATAAGTTGCTCCGGCTTTGATTGCACGTTTTGCAAAAGAATCAACATAAGCCACTCTATCTATTATGTAGGCTTGTGGTTGTTCTTTTTCTACTTGATATCGTTTTCCAGCTGGAGAAACAACAGTTGCGCATTTAGCTTCTTGATGGATATGTTTTTCATTTGGAGGAAATTTCTCTACACATTCTTTTCCAACAATACCTGTACAAAGCTTGTCACCTACAACTTTACGCCAATCCAACAAAACTACTTTGTGGCCCATGGATGCCAATCTGATGGCAGCAATATTCCCACCAGGACCGGCTCCAATTATAATAACGTCGTACAAGTAAACTCCCATATAACTCAAACTCATATACCATACTTCAATTAACAAACCGATTTGTGGTAATGAACCTGATCTTAGAATATTAACGCACTCGAATGTTGAGTTACAACACGAATATCTTGACTAAAATGTTCCAGTTCACGTTCTTAACTACATATGTACTTTAGAATGACTTTTTGTAGAAACACAATCTCCATAAATAATATTTCTCTAATAACTAAGAGAATCCTCCATAACAGACATCAGTTTTAGCTGCCATGATAAAATCATTCCTGTGGAGACCTTTGATTTTGTGAGTCCACCATTCTACCGTTACATTCTTCCACGTGATAATCAATAGAGGATGATGTCCTTCTCCTTCGGACATTTCTCCAACCATCAAAGTGAATCTCAAAGCTTCTGGAAAGCTCTTAAATGTGAACTTACGGTTCAACTTATTCACACCACTATCATCGTTAATTTGCCAATCCGATACGTGAGGATGCAAAATAGCTATTTCATCTTCGGTAATTTTTGGAGAATCGCCTCGACAAGCCTCACATTTTTGTTTAGGTAAATCCATTGTTTTATTCCAAACTAATTAATTGACATACAATTATCATAACATCATACATCCAACAATCTTATAAACCATAAAATCGAGTAGCATTTTCAGTGAAAAATTTGACTTCATCTTCATACGTTAAATAACCGAGAGTATCTAATGCAACATTTAAGACCATGGAATAATTAGCAGCCAACAAACAAACAGGCCAGTCACTACCCCACATTAACCTGTCAATCCCAAAACTATCTTTAACATGAGATACGTAAGGCTTAAAATCATCTACTGAATATTTTCCTGGTGCAGCTTCAGTAACCATACCTGAAACTTTACAATATATGTTTGGCACAGTAGATAAAACGGCGATATCCTTAGCCCAAGATTCAATTGATCCAGTTCTTATATCAGGCTTGGCTATATGATCTACAACCATCCTAAGTTCAGGGATTTTTTCAGCTAATTCAGGTATATGTTTCAAATGTATCGGACGAATCAATAAATCATATGCCAGACCTCTGTGAGCCACTTCTTTAAGCCCTCGTAAAACATCATACCTATTCAACCAAGTTACATCTGGTTCATTTTCGACTTGATGTCTTACACCAACCAATTTAGGGCATTTAATTAACCTGTCCAATGTTTTGGAAACATTTATATTCGTCAAATCTACCCATATAACTACACCATGAATATAGCGGTTGTTTTTTGCCAAATCCAATAAAAATTCTGCTTCTTCAATAGATTGATGTGCCTGAATTAAAATAGTTCCAGACACACCATTATGTTTCAAAAGAGGAACTAGATCATCGGGGAGATAGTTGCGCAATAGTATATTGGGTTCATTAGGCATCCAATCATATTTAAATTTACCAAGATCCCAAAAATGATGATGGCTATCAATAATAAAACTACCAGATGATTCGTTAATCATATGTTCCGTCATTATCTAGTTAAATTACTTTGGTTCAACTTTCAAGACTGAATACTTCTTCCATTGGTGACCATAATTCATCGGGTTCAGCTCCAGGAACCGGCTCTTGGAATTTCCTCATAATGAAATCCCACTCCTTAGCGCGTTCACTTTTCATGTAATTTTGGAAATCTCGTCTTAAATCGAAATCATCTGGAGCTTCAATATACATGAACAACCTACATCCGTGTAGGAAAATTTTCATCCTGGATATATTGATTTTCTTCAAGCCATCTAATACTTCTGGCCACACATCTCGATGATATTTCTTGTATTCTTCGATAGACGTAAAATCGTTTTTTAAATCAAGTGCCATCGCAAACGACTTCATTATTCACTTATCCTTTAATTTAGTTGGCAACCTTAAAGATCATGCCTGCAGTTAATAATCATAAATGTTCACCATAAAATAATTCTAAGATCTTTCTATTTAATCCGTCAGGTTGGTGCGTCTTCGGGTATCAATTGTACACGTTTTAAATGACTCCAAAAATCACATGGGATTGGATATTCTATCATTTGTAAATTCTCTTTGATCTCTGACACAGATCTGGATCCAGGTATAGTGGATGCAACAGCTGGATGAAGTAAACCAAATTGTAAAGCTGCCGCTTTAAGAGGTACTTTGAAATTATCACAAATTGCCTTGATCCTCCTTGCTCTCTCTAAAACTTCATGTGGAGCGTGACTATAAAAATACATCGCTTCTGAAGACAAATTTGAAGCAAGAATCCCACTATTGTAAGGCCCTCCAATAATGACGCTAATATTTCTGTTACTACACAAGGGTAATAATTCAACTAGCCCCGAGTGATCTAATAATGTGTATCTACCAGCAAGTAGGAAACAATCGAAATCTCCGTATACGGCAAATTTTGTTAACAATTGCCACTGATTCATACCTACACCTATAGCTTTTACAATTCCCTGAGATCGCAAATCCGCTAGAACTGGAAAAGCTTCATCAATTGCTTGTCGATAATGTGAATCTGGATCATGTATCATAACAATATCAATACTATTTAAACCCAAGCGGTTGAGGCTTCCATCAATAGACCTGAGTACACCATCTCTGCTAAAATCGAAAGTGACATCACGCTGAGGTAGATTAACAAACGGAGTGAGACTTTCATTAATCAAATCGCGATTTCTAGAATCTCCTGCAGTAAGGATTCTACCTACTTTACTTGAAATTACATATTCATCCCTTGGTATTCCAGCCAACGCCTGTCCAAAAATAATTTCACTCTTACCCAGACCATATAGAGGAGAGGTATCCATATAGCGCACACCTAGTTTAAGTGCTAATTGGATAGTTTCAATTGCCTGATTATAAGACACATCTGTGTATAAACCACCTATCGCCGCCCCTCCCATACCTAGCTTTGTAACAGCCACTCCAGTATTCCCAATCTTACATATTTCCAAAGGATTCATGGCTCTCACTCAACAACGCAATAGTACTAACACAAAACGCGCCAACTCTCACTTGTGCACTCTCGTGGTAGCAACAAACACATATACACATACATCAATTAAACAACATTTGACTAGATGATATATTTGTTTATGTTAAATTAAATATTGATATGATTTTTAACTCTTAGGTTTTGGTTTCGTACATCCGCAACTATCACACATAATCCCATTACCTCCTCAATTAAATAAAAAGACCTTCATCGAACTTTACACCAAATGTACATGAGTCTCAAGATCACAACATATACCTAAACGAAATTTGACTTTGCAAAAACT
>CAZSCD010000083.1:0-14507 GCA_964605345.1 uncultured Dehalococcoidia bacterium | reverse complement strand
AGTAGGCAAAGAATTTGGATTTATTGAAATCCCTGGAATACTCTCCAATCCTAATGCTAGTTTATTTGCGTTTATATGATCTTCAGCTAATCTTGTAGTCATTTTATCGAGTGCTACAATACCGGCAGCGGCAATTACACCTACTTGTCTCATTCCACCACCCAATGCCTTACGCCATCGATGTGCCTGAATAATGAAATCTGTACTTCCACATACTACCGAACCTATTGGTGCACTTAATCCTTTAGATAGACAAAAAGTAACACTATCAGCATATTTAACGAGTTCCGAAACAGATGTTTCCAGACTTACAGCCGCGTTAAATATTCTCGCGCCATCGATATGTAGTTTTATTTCATTTTTCCTTGCCACATCAGATATCAATTTAATGTCATGTTCACTTAATACTCCACCACCACAGTAATTATGGGTATTTTCTAAGGCTACAAGAGTTGTCCTGGAGTGATGTACATCAATTCCTGGAGATCTTATAGCACTCTCTACATCGTTGGGATTTATCATGCCATAGTTATTATTCGGTACAGGACGATACGATACTCCTCCTAAGGCAGATGCCCCAGCAGCTTCCCAATTAAAGATATGTGCCTTATCTCCAACTATTATTTCATCTCCACGTTGAGCATGAGATAAAATTGCAACCAGATTGCCCATTGTTCCACTTGGTACAAATAATGCTGCTTCCTTACCCATCATGTGGGCAGACATTTCCTCAAGTTTTTTAACAGTTGGATCATCACCCATCACATCATCACCTACTTCTGCTTCTGCCATAGCCTGGCGCATTTCTGGAGTAGGATGTGTTACAGTGTCGCTTCTATAATCAATTATTCGCACAATCAATTCATCTCCGATTTCAATATTAGAACACTCAAAACTATTCTAGCAATACTGCTTGTCAAAATCTATATCGTCCAATAAGATGATTTGAACAAATATTCCCATTGTAATATAAGATATTTATGCGTCAAACATCGATAGGTTTTAAGAGCAACGGGTTAAATTTGGAAGGTATTGTGTCCGTTCCAGATGATAGCCCTGGTCCATTTCCAACAGTAGTGATTTGTCACTCCCATCCAGCTTTATCTGGTAACATGGGGAATGAAATTGTCACTGCAATAAGTGATTCTGCATCCAAACATGGAATTGCAAGTCTGAGATTCAACTTTAGAGGCGTCGGAGAAAGTGAAGGTCATTTTAGTAACGGTCAACATGAAATTGAGGATCTTAAAACAGCGTTGAAAGTGGCACGGATTTTTCCTGGTTTGGACAGAAACAGGATCGGACTTGTTGGACACTCATTCGGTGCATCTATAATTCTAAGAGGTTTGAAACATTACAAATCCGTTAATTGCTTTGTTCTTATATCACCACCCATATCTTCAATAGACAAATCAAAACTGCGTAAACATAAACATCCGAAATTCATTGCTGTAGGTGATAGTGACCGAATCGTTGATTCAGTTGAACTTAAGCAAACATTAGGAGAATTAAACGAATTTGATCAATTTCTAGAGATACCTGGTGCTGGTCATGATTTGAAAAACCATGAAAAAAATTTAGCTTCAAAGATAATTACATTTGTGGCAGATAATTTTGACAGTTAACTTGGATATGGAATTAGTAAATACAGGAGTTAAATAGTGAGTCAAAATAAAAAAGTACGTAGCGAACGTGATTCTATGGGAGAATTCACTGTACCAGCTGAGGCATACTATGGAGCCCAGACAATGCGTGCTGTGGACAATTTCCAGATAAGCAATTTGAAATTCCCAAGGCTGTTCGTCAAATCTTTGGGGCAAATCAAATTAGCATCAGCAAAAGCTAACAATTCGTTGGGATTACTTCCAGATACATTATCAGAAGCTATTATAGAAGCTGCACATGAAGTGATTAGCGGTAAATTAGATGACCAATTTGTTGTTGATGTATTCCAAACCGGTTCAGGAACCTCTACGAACATGAATGTCAACGAAGTTATATCTAATCGAGCAATTGAAATTCTTGGCGGTGAAATTGGCACAAAAACCCCTGTTCATCCAAACGACCATGTGAATCTTGGTCAATCATCAAATGATGTTATACCAACCGCAATTCACGTTTCAGCTTTAATGGCTATACACGAAGGTCTTATACCAGAAATGGAAAAACTGAACCATGAATTGGACATAAAAGCTAAGGAATTTATGCCAATCGTTAAGACTGGCCGAACACATTTACAAGACGCTACTCCAATTAGATTGGGTCAAGAATTTCATGGATACGTCGGGCAAATTAACAGAGGAATAGAACGATTACAACATGCTGTAATCATTTTATCTGAAGTCGCCATAGGTGGAACAGCGGTAGGTACAGGTGTTAATACACACAGTAAATTTGCTGAGATTGTTTGTACTAACTTGTCTGATCAATTGGGTATAAGTATTCAGGAAACAAACAACCATTTTCAAGCTCAAAGCACATTGGATTCTGTTGTAGCAGTTAGTGGTGTATTGAAAACTTTGGCAGTAAGTATGATGAAAATTTCAAACGATATTCGTTGGTTAGGATCTGGGCCACGTTCTGGTATTGGAGAACTTGAACTACCTGCTGTTCAACCAGGCAGTTCGATTATGCCCGGTAAGGTAAATCCTGTAATACCTGAGTCAATGTGCCAAGTATGTGCCCAAGTAATTGGAAATGATGCCACCATATCAATAGCAGGTCAATCAGGTAATTTTGAGATTAACGTTATGATGCCTGTAGCAGCTTATAATTTACTGGAATCTATAGAATTATTATCCGCTGCAACACGTGTCTTCACAAACAAATGTATTAGAGGTCTTAAGGCTACTTCAAAGGGGCCAGAGTTAGTAGATAATGGTTTGGCAATCGCAACTACACTTGTTCCACATATAGGTTATGATGCAGCTGCTTTTATTGCTAAGGAAGCACAAATAGAAGGGAAAACAATTAAAGAAATTGCCAGAAAACATACTGACTTTTCAGATAGTGAACTAGACCAAATATTGGACCCCAAAAAGATGACCAATTATACTGATTAAAATGGAAAATTAAATAACTTACAGAGTGGATTTAATTTGGAAAGATCAATCAATTTCGTCAAACTAGAGTTCTGGCCAATTTTTCTTCATCATCCCTAGTTACGATTATGCCATCTAATTTAGCAGCTAAAATAGCATTCAGTATTTCCCCTACTCTGGGACCCTTATCGACACCAAGACGTATCAAGTTTTGGCCATTAAGTTCAATTTGCACATGACGCAAATCATCTAAATAACGTACTAGCCGTTCTGAAACGATAGGTTCATCTGTGGCCAAACAAGATCCTTCAATGGCCGCAATGTCACTTTCATTTAGAATATGATATATCTCACTTGCCAACAATATTGGCTTTCTTAAGTTCACCAAAGATCTTTTCACATGTTCTACATTTGTGACAATATTAGACCACTTAGCATCCATGTTAAGTTTAGATTTAAAACGATTCAAATACTTTGATTCGATGGTGTATGCCATTGCCGCAATAAATATTAATATCTTTTTCCCCTGATTTGGAGAGTATAAACCCTCAAGTTCATTTAGTAATTTATCATGAAGATTAATCGTTGGGCATATATTTGAAAGTATACCTAGGTTCTGAGCCAATTTTAATATTGAAGAAGCTTTATTTTCTATAATGATGCGTTCGAATTCATGTCGTATGCGATCCCCTTTAATTGTGTCTAAGAAGTGTAAGTTATCGCAGATGGCTTGTTGAGTTGATTTATCTATATTAAATGCAAGTCGTTTCGCGTATCTAACCGATCTTAGAATCCTAGTTGCGTCATCCCTGAAACTTTTTTCATGCAATATTCGAATTATAGAGTGGTCCAAGTCTCTTTGCCCATTGTAAGGATCTAGTAATTTGCCCCAAGAATTTGGGGCAAGGTGTATGGCCATGGCATTAATGCTGAAATCTCTACGTTTCATATCATCATCGATAGATCCTGGATAAACCAATGGTAAGTCTCCAGGATTGTTGTAGGATTCTTTTCTGCTCATAGCAAGATCTATTGTAAGATTTGGCAGTTTGATTTTTGCTGTATTGAATTGCGAAAATGATAATACTTCACCACCTAAATAATCAGCCAAGTTATTTGTGAATTTAGTTGAGAAACCCACAGCAGTGAGATCCAAGTCTACGGGTCTATATCCAAGCAATATATCCCGAACACTACCACCCACCAAAAATAAATCCACATTTTGGCTAGCAGACAATTCTCCTGCAGTTTTTAAAATACGCAGGTATTCAGGTGAAAGAAGTTTATTTAAGGTATTTGTTGTAAATGTTGGAGTAGGCAAGTTATGATTGGCTCAAATATTATTCTGGATGATGTAATATTGCCATACGAAATCAAATTTTGCCAACATTGTGGGCAAAAACTATCAGAAAAACATATAGAAAATATTATTAGACCTTATTGTGCTGACTGTAATCTAGCAATTTTCCTTAATCCAAAAGTAGTTGTCGTCGTGGTTGTGTCCATGGACTCCAATTTGGTTTTGATTCGTCGAGGTACTCCTCCACATATAGGACAATGGAGTTTTCCTGGGGGTTATGTGGATCAAGGTGAGATGCTTGAGGATGCTGCGATTAGAGAAATCCAAGAAGAAACATCTCTGGAAGTCGAAATAGACGACTTCATAGGAGTATATTCAGAACATAACAACCCTATTGTATTGGTTGCTTATTCAGCTAAAGTACTGGGAGGTAATATTTCACCTGGTGATGACGTCGAAGGAGTAGGTGTTTTTGAATTTAACTACTTGCCAACATTATCTTTGCCAAACGATTACAAAATCTTAGAAGATTGGCAAAGATTACATTCATAAACCAACCTGTTAAGTTTCCATTTTTGTACAAATAAGAAATCTATATGTAACATCATAATTAGGATGTTGCATACATTTTACAGAAATTCTCTTTGAACATTGGTTGTAGGAAAAATGTACATCACTCTAATTGGTTTATCACCTGGATTAGATAATTCGTGTTTAACTCCTGCTGGAGCTAGTATCATATCCCCTTCTTGTGCAACCCCGCTTTCATTTCCTATAACGTAATTCATAGGTCCATCCAAAACATACATGCCTTCTTCGTGAGTATGATGTACATGCAATGGGACTTTCTCATTAGGAGCGATAGCAATTTCTCCCACATCCAGATGGCCAGCGCCAAATTCAGCGTTTATAAGTTTAAGACGCAGTAAACCAGGCAAAAACTCTTCAGATTGTACATTTGCACGTCTAATAATAGGCATTTACAAAACTCCTGAAATTATTTGGTTATGATTATATTTTAGAAGTGTACTTGAGTACAATAATATTCAGTTGTCATAATATTCGCAAACTATAAGTGTATAGGTTTATCGCTAAAATTAAATGGACTTTGCTTTGATGAAAAACAAGCATCCGATTAGCCAACTGACTCCTACAGAAATTCCTACTCAATCATTATTCAATATTGCTTGAATGAATCAAAGGACAGCACATAGAAAAACAAAATACATCCATAGAGTTCAAGTTTGTCCTTCACTTAATACCTACCTAATTTATTGAAAGCGATTATACCAGATACAAATAACACACCTGTAATCGAAAAGTAACCAATTCATTTCATGAAGATATAAATCCAAGATTCTTTTTATGAAAATGATGTCACACAAATGTGATGTTGAGTGCTTTTTTTACTGTTATACTATACCTAATTGTAATATATTTGTACTAAGAGAAAAATATACGGAAAAATGGGTATATAAATTGGATAAAAATATAAAACTTACTAGCTTAGCCAGTTGTGCAGGTTGAGCTTCCAAATTTAGTCAAAATGACCTGGCACAAGTATTGTGTCAGTTACCAACATTTAGTCACCCAGATCTTCTTGTAGGAATTGAATCTGGAGACGATGCTGCAGTCTACAAGGTTAGTAAGGACTTAGCAATTGTAACAACTGTGGATTTCTTTCCACCGATTGTCGATGACCCTTTTACGTTTGGTGAGATTTCTGCTGCTAATGCACTTAGTGACGTATATGCAATGGGAGCAAAGCCATTGTTTGCGATGAACATTATGTCATTTCCAGAAGATATACCTAAGGAGATCATGTACTCCATATTGGCTGGAGGTGCAGCTAAAGTAAAAGAAGCTGGAGTTCTGATTGTTGGAGGGCACACTGTAAAAGACAAGGAACCCAAATATGGTCTATCTGTTACTGGTGTTGTAAAACCAGGATTCCAAATTACAAATATAGGAGCAAATATTGGTGATGTTTTAATACTTACAAAACCTATAGGTACTGGTGTAATAACAACTGCTGCAAAACTAGAACGAGTTGATAGAAATGTGATAGCTAATGCAATAAATATTATGCAAACCCTCAATGATAAGTCCTCAGAGGCCATGATATCGGTTGGAGTTAATGCATGTACCGATATCACTGGATTTGGATTGTTGGGGCATCTCAATAGAATGGTAAAAGAGAGCAATGTGTCTGCAAAGATATCTCTGCAGAATGTACCTGTTTTAGATGGCACTCTCGAATTAATAAACAAAAATATTGTGCCTGGAGGAACTAGCAATAATTTGAAAGTCACAAATGAATTCGTCAAATGGGAACATAATATTGATGAATCCTCTAAGTTACTTCTATGTGATGCTCAAACTTCAGGAGGGTTACTCATTTCTGTACCACATAACAAAGCTAATAAACTCTTAACAAAACTTGACCATTTGGGAGTTTCTACTGCATCTGTGATTGGGGAAATTGTTCCACTTGATGATCTAAGTAATTTCAGTATTGAAGTCATTTCATAAAATAACCTACCAAAACGCGTTCACCGGAATAATTATTTTCCCGTGTGAATAAATAGTGTGGAATATAGATCGTGTACATTAAATCACAAATCAAACAGTTACTTAAAAATTCTGTCGATAAAGCTATTAACGATGGATTACTTCCTGACACATCTAATGTAGATATAATATTGGAACGCACACAGAATTTGGAACATGGAGATTTTGCATCGTCTATACCTTTAAAACTGAGTCGGGATTTGCAAATGTCTCCAATGAACATAGGCAAACATATCGTTTCAGTAATACCTGATGATAAGTCTTTAGATAGCGTAACAGTTGCATCGCCTGGCTTCATAAATTTTAAATTAAAACCTTCTTGGTTGGCTGATCAGGTAGACGTAATAAGAAATGAAAAACAGAATTATGGAAACATAACTCTTGATGTTCCGAAAAAAATACAGGTCGAATTCATAAGCAGTAATCCCACAGGCCCTTTACAGGTTGCTAACGCTAGAGGGGCTGTGGTTGGAAGTACCCTTGCAAACATTTTGGAGGCTGCAGGATTCTATGTTGAACGAGAGTATTACATCAACGATTCTGGTACACAAATACATAAATTTAGCAAAAGTATATATTTGAGATATATAGAAAATCTGGGACATGAAATACTTTTTCCAGAAGATGGTTATCGAGGCCAGTATATTGTTGATATGGCCAAACAATTAAATCAGGAGTACGGAAGTAAATTTGTCTCCATACCTGAAGATGATGCAATTAAAGAACTTGGAAGCATTAGTTTACAAAAAATGCTGGACTCTATTAAGTCTGACGTTGAGCTTCTACGAGTGAAATTTGATGTGTGGTTTTCTGAAAACAGCGTGTATGAAAATGGGCAATACGAAAAAATAATGGATATATTGGACCAAAATGATTTCCTCGGCAAAAAAGATGGGGCAATCTGGTTTATGTCTACTGCATTGGGTGACCACAAAGACAATGTACTAGTCAGAAGTACCGGTTCTCCTACATATTTTGCCTCAGATATTGCCTATCATTACAACAAATTTGTGGAAAGAGGATTTGATAAAGTCATAGACATTTGGGGGGCAGATCACCACGGACATGTAAACCGTATGAAAACTGCCATTGAAGCTCTTGGCGTATCGTCGAATAGATTGAATGTAATTATCACTCAAATGGTAACTTTGAAGAAACAAACTCAAAAAGTCAGGCTTTCAAAACGTAAAGGAGAGATTGTTACTCTTAGGGAATTAGTGGAAGACGTTGGAACAGACGCCTGTCGGTTTTTCTTCTTAGCCAGATCTCACGATAGTCACATGGAATTTGACATGGAACTAGCTAAGAGACAATCGTCAGAAAATCCGGTGTATTATATTCAATATGCACACGCAAGAATTGCTAGTATTTTAAGATTGGCAGATGAAAAAGATATAGGATTTGATGATGGAGATCTATCGTTGCTAACACATGAATCCGAATTAGATCTTATACGCAAAATGTTGGGTTTACCTGATATGATCGAAACAATAAGTAGAAATCTGGAAGTCCATCATTTGCCTCATTATTCTCATGATCTAGCTACAACGTTTCATCTGTTTTATCAACAGTGTAGAGTGATTTCTGAAAAACCAGAAGATCAACCAATCACTAAAGCAAGACTAAAATTAATTGATGCAGCCAAAATTGTAATGGCTCGTTGTCTAATTTTGATGGGCATGGATGCTCCAGAAAAAATGTGAGTCGTTTCTATATATGAATCAGTTTTATGGTTACTTACTTTTTTTCTAAGAATCTTATGAGTTTTTACAATTGATGTGAGGTTGGTATTCAGTCACACAAATCTGGTTGACTTCTGTATTGTTTAGCTAGCGCAATATAGGACTCACAAGTATATTTTATAAGATTAGTATGACGTTCTTGTACATCTCCACGAATCTTGCCAGGTACACCAACAACCAATGACTTTGGAGGTATATTAGTGTTTTCTAAAACCATCGTGCACGATGCAAGTAAGCTATCTTCACCTACATTAACTCCATCATTGACTGTCGCTCCATTACCGATTAACACACGATCATTCACGGTCTTGGCGTGGCATATGACTCTGTGGCCAATAACTACATTGTTCCCAATGTGAACATCTGCGTCACCGTGTACAACAGAGTTGTCTTGTATGCATGTGAAGTTTCCTACCACGATTTTTCCAGCATCAGCACGTATAACAGTGCCAGGCCATACGCTAGATCCTTCTCCTATTTCTACATCACCAATTATATATGCGGCTTCACTTACAAAAGCTGTTGGGTGAATCTTTGGGGTGATGCCATCTAAACTTCGTATCATGATTGCCTCCGCAGAACAAATTATTTTAACGTGTTCAGTATATTCAATATATATGCTAGTATCTCAAAAAAAACATACAGTGTTCAAGTCATGCATTTAGTTCATTGTTTCGTTTATGTTATTCTAATAAAGTCATAACGATATACTTAAGGATTTATCACCTATGCAAGACAATCACATCAATACGAATCATGTAGTTGTTATTGTTGTTGTTTTTATGGTTTCACTGGCTATCATGAGTTGCCAAGATTCCAGTCAGATCAATCAAACCACGCCGCTAACCACTGAATTACTTGATTCACATTCTCAAAATATAAACAGAGAACTTAGTGTTACTCCTGTTGTTCCCACAAAAACACAAACTTCTGACAAACAATCTAAAGCTTTATTCGAATACACTGAAGCAGTATATCTTTCACGAGCTACCGAGTATAAGGATGCTATTGCTGCCTATAGTCACGTACTACGCATAATGCCTGATTTCGCACTAGCTTACTATGGGCGAGGTGTTGCATATCATGAAGAAGAACAATTCAAGAAAGCATTGGAAGATTTTGATAACGCCATCAAATCCGACCCTCTTTTAGCGAGAGCATATAAAGGCCGAGCTTTGACATATTTAGAAATTGGCGACGAAGAAAATTCGATAACCGATTTGAATATGGCAATATCTCTCTATCATTCCAGGCGTGATGCATTGAATATTATAGAAGCTAGAATCTTGCTAGATAAACTTCAAGAATAATTTTATGTGCCAATCTAAATCGATTAAAGAACAATGATAGTATTTGATAGATGTTACACATCGGTTTGTGAACATTAATCTGTTATCACATCAAATTTTCAATTAATTCATTTAAGTTTTCTGCATTACCCGCATCAAGTTTAATCTGAGAAACGAATCTTCCATTTGATGTTAGAGTCAACAAATCACCTCTGGCTTGGGTTTCTGTTAATATGCCGAAGGTGTATTTTTTGCCTGGTATAGCTATATCGTGCATACGAGTTGCTACGATTTGCAAAACTCTACCATTTTGAGGACCTCCCTTATGGAGTTGTCCAGTAGTATGCAAAACACTTGGCCCATATCCAACCGTTGTAGCAATATTATAACGCTGTGTTATGCATTCACGTAAACAAGATAAGGCATGATCCATCTCTGGAGATTTTTGAACATATGCAATTATTGCAAGATAATCTCTAGGTTCCAAAGAATCTAAAAACTCTTGTACGTTGACATTGATATTGTTATGGTTGAATAAACTTGGTATTTCGCCAGACGTTTGGTATTCATTGAGTAATTGTATCGTCAAATCTTTAGCTTGTTGTACATGTGGTTGATCGAATGGATTTATGCCCAAAATAGCTCCAGATATCGCCGTTGCGAATTCCCAACGGAAAAATTCTGTTCCTAAGTCATATTTGTCATTTAAACTGATATAGACCATGGGTTTTTTGATTGATTTGATTTGCCTCATTAAGTCATCAGTTTCGTCGTTTTGGTCGTAGTCAAGTCGCAAATAAATAAATAGACGATCGTCACCGTAATTTGAGACATCAACAGAGTGAGGGCCAACAATCGGAATGATGCCAACTTCTTCTTTGCCGGTACTTTCTGCTATTAGATGTTCTATCCATGACGCAAACCCTCGTAATCCAGGTGATGTGACCAATGTGAGTTTATCATGTCCAGATATAGCCATACTTGCCATGGCTGTTCCCAAAAAAACTCCGGGGTTACGATATAGATCTTTTATAGAACATGATTTGTGCATAGATTTAGCACGATTCAATAATTCTCGGATATCAATTCTAATAAGAGCTGCAGGTACTAAACCAAAATAAGATAGGGCAGAATATCGTCCTCCTATATTAGATGGGTTGATGAATATTTGCCGGAAATTTTCTTGATTTGCCAAATTTTCCAAAGGAGTTCCTGAATCAGTAATGGCTATGAATCTTCGGCCCACTTGATCTGCATGCATAAATTCATCCAACATACTCTTGAAATGTTTATACAAGGACATAGTCTCCACGGTGTTACCTGATTTAGAAGATATTATGAATAAAGTTGTTGTAATATCTATTGTTTCTGTCACGGATAATATTTGATCAGGTAATGTCGAATTCAACACAATAAGCTTTGGAGAGTCTTTGGGGTTACTAAAGGAATTACGTAGAGCTTCTGAAACAAGAGTACTGCCACCCATTCCAAGAATAACTATGTACCGGAAACCTGCCTCGTGTATGCCTTCAGCAAAGTGTTCGATTGAACTTACATTGTTAAGTATTTGGTCTATGATTGTTAACCAGCCCAATCGATCAGTTATGTTTGTGGGGTCTGATTTCCATACGGTATGGTCTAATTCCCATATCCGATTTGTAATTTTACTTTTTTTCAACCTTGCCAATGTTCTGTTGAGATTTTTATCGTTGTTCAATAAATCTAATTGATTGTCCCATGAATTACTGAAGATAAGTTTATTACGTTTCTCGTTTAAATTCACAATTAGTTTGTCGAAGGAATCTGCAAACGATTTCACTCCTTCTAAAAGCAATTTGTCTGTTATTTCATCCATGTTTATACCGGTTGTTTCCATGGAAGTTAGAATGTTTTCAGGGTCATCAAAACACATAGCTGAATTGTTATCTAATTCATCTCTACTTATCAAAATATCTAGCGTGTTATCAGGTAAGGTGTTCACAGTATTATTAGCAACCAAGGATTCTACATATAAAAGATTATCGTAGTCAGGATTTTTCGTGCTGGTACTAGCCCAAAGAGGGCGTTGAGGATTAGCGTTATATTTCTTTAGACTCATAAATCTTTCGCTTCCAAATGAATCAGTGAATTGTTGGTATGCTAATTGAGCATTTAGCAAAGCTGCCTTACCACGATACAAATTTACATCATCTACTTTATTGCGTTTAGTATTCCTTAAAAGGCTATCCACAGCCGTATCGACCCGACTAACAAAAAACGATGCTACGGACGCTACTTTACTAAGATCACCACCATTTTTGTGGAAATCTTCTAAGCCAGAAATATAAGCTTCTCTGACTTTTGTATATACATCCAATGAAAAAATCAGAGTGACATTCACATTAATACCCTGGGCTATGAGTGTTCTTATTGCGGGTATACCTGCAGACGTTGCTGGAACTTTTATCATGAGATTGGGACGATCGACTGCCTCGAACAACCTCTTAGCTTCAATTATCGTGCCTTCTGTATCATTAGCAAGATGAGGATTTACTTCTAACGAAACATATCCGTCTAGTCCATTAGTTTTCGAGAATATAGGTCTGAGCATGTCAGCGGCTTCACATATATCCTCAACAATCAAATGTTCATAAATTTCTTTTGTCGGTAAATCCTTTTGAGTCAGCGTGAAAACTGAATAATCATAGTCGGAACTACCACTTATGGCTTTTTCAAATATAGTTGGGTTCGAAGTTAGTCCACTAACTCCTAAATCAATCAAATCCTGTAGTTTGCCTGATTTAATAAGATTTCGATCAATATTGTCGTACCAAATAGATTGGCCTAACTTATTTAGCTGTTTAATAATATTTTTCACAGCCAACTCCCCCATTCAGATACTTAGAGGTCCAATAATATTTCATTTATGAATGATATCAAAATCTATCTAGAATGGTGCAAGGATGTTAATACATTGTTTACAACACAAACTAAATTTCTTATTGTTAAAACCTGACATATTCAAACAAGCAATAACAACTAATGATATACGGTATAAGGATGTTTTAGAATGTAACACCATATATTAATAAACGTGAATTCAAGCAAATGGGCTAACGTTCGTATATCTGCACTCTATCACGCCCAGTTTCAGTAACATACAAACGCCCCAAATTATCTAGTGTTACAGATCTAGGGCCTAGGAAATAAGGCTCACGATACGATGACAGGCTAAATGGAGTATTTAGATGAGGTCTAAGATATGGAGTAAGATCGGCTTGTTCTCTTTCATGTTTTTCTTCAGGATTTGCTGATAAATATTCATCGGCCCATTTGGAATTTGTTCCTTCTCCACGCAATTTCAATATGAAATTGCCTTCTGGTGTTAAAACTTGAACACGTTCGTTCCCCCAATCAGAAACATAAATACGTCCTTCGTTGTCTACGTCTACATCTGATGGTCTATTAAATTGCCCATCAGAACCACCAGGTTCACCAAATGATTCCACAAATCTACCATCAGTATCGAATTTTTGTATTCTATCATTTCGCCAATCAGCTACATATACAAACCCATGTGAATCCAAGGCTATTCCCCATGGTAGATTAAATTGACCATTTCCACTTCCGTGTTCACCCCATTGTAATAAATATTGACCATCGGATGTGAATTTTTGGATTCTATTGTTGTTTTGGTCTACAACGTACACGTTATCATTTTGATCGAAAACAAGACCTGATGGACCATCTATCTCTCCATCTCTATTGCCAAACACACCCCATTTACACAGATATTCTCCAGATTTTTCAAATATACTTATGCGGTTATAATATTCATCAGCAACGTACACTCTTTCATCACTATCTATTCCCAGGCAAGTTGGCATACGAAATTGTCCATCACCATCACCATGCAAACCAAATTCGTAAAGATAGTCTTCTTCAAAATTCATGACACCAACTCTAGATGCCTTGCTTTCTCCACGATTCAACACGAAAATGTATCCATCTCTACCAACCATTAAATCAACTGGGTTTTTGAATCCACGACCAACCGGTAGAAGATTAAGCAGACCGAAACTTTTAACGTATTTCAGTTCGAATGTTTTAGAATCATTGGTACTAATCATGTCACTCAATTGTTATTCCGTGTTATTAAATTTTATATAACCATTAATTATGCTAATTGATACTCTCGTGTGGAGCCAATCAAACCAAGAAGATCTGCCACACGTTTTTCTTCAGTAGAATGAGGCGAACGATTACTAAATGATATATCCCCCTGTTTACTAACATGATCAACTAATGTGTCGCGTGTCTTTGAAGACACCAAAATTGGTCCAATAAGATCCAAGCAATTATCTACCAATTGTTCAGGTGTGTATGTATCTCCATTGTAATTAGCTAGCCTTCCAATAATGGCTTGCACACCTGGTTTATGTGTGTCATTTAGTTGTTTTGAGACAAAGTTGACACGGTGCATTAAAGTTCCGCCATTAATCCACTCAACTCCTTCATGCCATCCTTCCACGGAAATAGGTTCGGTTAATTCATGGCCCATTGAGAAGGTAGCTTCCGCATTAGA
>CAZSCD010000082.1:0-5511 GCA_964605345.1 uncultured Dehalococcoidia bacterium | reverse complement strand
TTTATATTAACGAAAGCCCATCGATTATTATCTGCAATCTCACTACAAAGACGATTTACCTGATCGTAGGTTCCGTCTACCGATACTAATTGAGGGCCATATACAGCTGCGCCAACAATTTTGCCCTTCTCTAAGTCTGATGGATAAAACACTACAGTGTGCATTCCAGATCGAGCACCATGAGCAGCAACTGAACCCATAAGATTTCCAGTAGACACACAAGCCAATACGTCAAATTCAAACTCTTTCGCTTTGGTGGTTGTAACTGAAACTGGTCTATCCTTAAAAGAAAACGTCGGATTTACACTGTCGTTTTTTATGTAAAGATTATCCAATCCAAGCATTTTGCCTAGATTATTGGCCTTGATCAAAGGTGTGAATCCAGTTCCAATGTCTATAATGAACTCATTATCGACTGGCAAAAAATCGTGATATCGCCACATAGTATTTGGGCCACTAGATATTCGATCACGACTTATGACTTGAGAAATTTTGTCATAATCATATACAACCTCAAGTGGGCCGAAACATAATTCACAAACATTAAGCGGTTGAATAGGATATTCTTTCTCACACTCCCGACAACGCAAGCACTTAACATGGGACAAAACTCAGGACCTCCAAATCTAAACACGGGGATGTGTCGCGTAAAAACGGCAAAGCTATTTTAGCGGTATTTAAAGCTCGATAATAGTACCAATACGCTATTAGTATTGTCAAGGAAACCCAAATTTAAAATCCTTAAACTTTATCCACTTTTCTCAGACAAATTTGTCTTATTTGGAGTGTATTTCCTAAAACCATTACATCTTTTGGGATTTGCTATGACAACTAATAAAATATACTCCGTTGATTTTTAATGATCGTTTGCCATATTTACTAAACTTGATTTTATATTATCAGCTAGTATAAACTCCGTGAATTACTCATCATCAGGAGAATAACATGATATTTGATGGACATGCGTATTGTTTCCCATCACTAAAAGGTAATGGGGGATTTTCAGATCCAAATCAATTTCGCAAACATTTACAACAATCTATTGGAACTCACCATCAACCTGTATGGAGATTAAGTGACCGTGTCAAAGGAAACAATAGTCAACTTTTAGATACAAATAATTCTTCAAGCCTCTCATCATTGAAAGAAATCGATTTTCACGCGGGAAGTTTTGGTAGATTTGAATGGACTCATGATGAAGAAATATATGCCAAACAATACATTCCACCATCCAATGAAGATATGTCCTACCCAAGTGACAGATTGATTGCCGAGATGGATTATGCTGGCGTCGATAAATGTATGCTTCACAGAACTCCATTCCTTGGAATTGGAAATGATTTTATTGCTGACTGCATAAAACGTTTCCCAAACCGCCTGTATGGACTGGCCCACACAGAAGAGTGGCTAATAGAATATGATCCAGATGCAGCATTTGCTAAAATTGAAAAAGCTATAAAAGAGGATGGGTTTTCTGGATTTCAATTTCTTCCTATAATGTTGAATCTATATGACAATAAAGCATCCTGGGATCAAGCAAGCTTTATTCCTTTTTGGGACCAAATAGCCAAACTTGAAGTCCCCGTATACTTTACACTCACGCCACGGGAAACTTCCTATAAACTAAGTGGACACAAAGAATCTTGGAATAATTACCACGAAGAATTGAAAACTTTAATGAGATGGATGGATAGATATCCTAGTGTTAAGGTTGTTCAAACTCATGGATTAGATTGGCGCAGTTTCGTTGATGGCGACACAATTACCTTACCTGATGAAGTCTGGGCTCCATTTGACAACTCAAATCTATATCTCCAACTCTTATTTCCAATATGCCTTGGAAATGTCTGGGATTATCCCATGCCACAAATCAGACCTACCATTGAAGAATGCGTTAAACGTATAGGTTCAAACCGACTAATATGGGGAACAGACATGCCCATGGTGTCAAGATTTTGGACTTACAAACAAAACATAGATTTCATTCGTTTGTATTGTGATTTTCTGGATGAATCTGAAATCAACCATATCCTTGGAAACACTGTAGCAAAGCTTCATGGACTCTTACCAACAGATTAAGTTTTCTCTCCAATATCTCGTCATACATCGTCTTAAAAATAAATCGCAGTGAAATTAGTCAGGTATAATGAACTTCGATATTAGGTTAAGTGACCCATACACACTAAATAAGAATATTAATTAAGCTTGACACCATCGTGTGTCACACATAAAATTGCACACCGGACAGTCGAAACATGAGTTCGTTAGAAAATTATATATTCCCAACGCTTTGGAACTTTACAAAAAATATTTGGAATAATTAGGTAGATTAAACAGTGCCACCACTCCCCAAGAAAAAACACTCCAAAAAACGACAGGGAGGTCGCTCTGCTCACCATGCCATAAGTCCTAATAGGACGAGTGAGTGTAGCCATTGCCACAGCCCCAAACTGCCTCACCGTGTATGTGGTTCATGTGGGTATTACAATGGCAGAGAAATAATCCCTGCAAAACAAACAGAATAAATTGACAATTCAAATTAACACACTATGTTCTTTTTATTTATAGTTCGATGACTGGAAGTTTTATTGGCACCGTAAGCGGCCCAGATACAGCCTACCTGTTCCCAGGGCAAGGATCTCAAGAAGTTGGAATGGGAAAGGACTTGTATACCCATTCACTGGCCGCAAGAAAAATCTTCAACGAGATTGATACGGCATTGGCACGTCCATTAACCAAATTAATGTTTGAAGGACCAGACGAGGAACTACGTCAAACGATCAACGCTCAACCTGCCATCATGGCTGTCAGTCTGGCGTGCATCAAAGCTATGGAAGAGCAATTAGATATCGAAATCATACCTAACCCCGTAGTTATGGCCGGACATAGCCTAGGAGAGTATACAGCTTTGGCAGTAGCCGGTGTGCTTAACGTATCAGACACTGCTAAATTAGTTCAACTTAGAGGGGAATTGATGCAACAAGCATGCAACCAAAACCCAGGTACTATGGCTTCAGTCATTGGATTAGATCAGATGATTGTGACAGAAGTAGTTAACGAAACCGGTGCATACGTGTCCAATATCAATACTGCCGAACAAATAGTCATCAGCGGTGACCATAAAGCTGTTTCTGATGCTTCAGATTTAATGTCAAAAAAAGGTGCCAAGAAAGTCATACCTCTTAGAGTAGGTGGAGCGTTTCATTCTGGACTCATGGAACCAGCTAAATATGAGTTGGAACAAGCTATACATAAATTAACATTTCAAGACTCTAATATTCCAATAATCGCCAATTGCTCAGCTAAACCAATAGTATCGGTAACGGATATAAAACATGAACTAGTATCCCAGATTTGTGAATGTGTGCACTGGCATCAATCTATTGATTATATGGTAAAATCGGGCATCTCTAATTTTATTGAAGTAGGTCCTGGCAAAGCGATTAACGGTATGGTAAGGAGAATTGACAAATCCGCTAATATTACAAGCGTAAATAACATTGAATCAATATTGAACTTGAGTTTGAATTAGTGTTTCCCAAACAACGTTCTTTAAAAATTTCATCATGATATCTAACGACATTCTAACTACTAGAAGGGCAACGAGAGCTATTATTCTGCAAGTGCTTTACGAAGTAGACTCGGTAAAACATGACCCTCATACTATTCTTGAAAGTATGGTCACGTCCGGCCATATATCGCCTTCAGCCGAGGCATTTGCATATAACTTAATTAATGAGATGCTAATGAACATAGAAGAATTAGACAACACCATAGCCAAATATGCTCCCAGTTGGCCCATAACTCAGATGTCCACGATTGACAGAAACATATTGAGGACAGCAATTTACGAAATGGAACTTAATGGAGAAACACCCCTCAAAGTAGCTATAAATGAAGCAGTAAATTTAGCAAAGGTTTTTGGCTCAGATAACTCTCCCCAATTCATCAATGGGGTCCTAGGGTCGATAGTTGGAGAAATAAAAATATAGATATTAGTTATATTTTAGTATGTGGAGGTATTATTAATGGCAACTGTATTAGAACGAGTACAAACCGTAGTAGTAGACAAATTGGCAGTCGACAAAACAGACGTGGTGCCTGACGCTTCTTTCACGGAAGATTTAAACGCAGATTCACTAGACCTAGTAGAACTTATCATGGGATTTGAAGAAGAGTTCAGTACTGATGAGGCACCCTTAGAAATATCTGATGAAGACGCGGAAACCATCACAACCGTACAAATGGCAATTAATTTCCTTAACAATCATGGAGTCAAGGACACTTAATAAGTTTCTTAGAAACTTTTGTGCAAAATACAACTAGGTTAATGCATAAATAAACTTTCCGATATTTTCTTCATGTTGTAGTGTCTTGGGCAAGCCAAAATTTTGGTAGATCGGATTTTCCGTCGTTGCAGTATGCAACCCGATGTGCCTGTTTGCCTAAACTAACGCAAGTATTAGTTGCTGTCCAAATACCTCTGGAGGATTACCGTTGCTGCTGCTGCATCTATACGACCCTTGTTTCTAGAAGGCTTTGCTCCTGTCTCTCTAAGTAATTTTTCAGCCATTACTGACGACAAACGCTCATCCGCTAATTCAACTGGAATCTTTATGTTTTTAGAAAGAATTTCGACGAATCGAATCACTTCATTCGCCTGAAATCCAATCCGTCCCGATAACTCAAGTGGCAACCCAACTATAATTTTGCTCACATCATTTTGAATTATCAATCTCGAAATCTCATGTATGTCAGACATGCATTCGGTACGCAAAATGGTAGTTAAAGGACTAGCAATCAACTCTGTTGGATCACTTAGAGAAATGCCAATACGTTTTTCTCCAACATCTAAGCCTATAATTCTCAAAGGTTAGCCATCTTTTCCTGTATAAGTACAGTAACAAGTTTCAATGCTTCATCCAATTTATCGACACTGCGTCCACCAGCCTGTGCTACATCTGGGCGTCCCCCACCTCCACCATCAATGATTTTTGACATATTTTTGACAATTTCTGTAGCATCTATACCTTTATCTACTAAATCCGAAGTGACCATAGATATTATAATTGGGCGATTATCTATCACAGAACCTAAAACTACTACTCCACTGCCTAACTTATCTCTAATCCAATCCCCAATATCTCTAAGAGATTCTGTGCTGGTCACAGATGCCCTAGTAGCAAGTACAGTTACCCCACAAACCGTACGACTAAACTCAAGTAAGCTTTCAGCAGCATGTAGAGATAAACGTCTTTCTAAGTTTTCGTTACTTCGTTTTAACTGATCAAATTCGTCCAATAACTTTGTGACTCTATCCTCTAAATCAGATAAAGGAGTCTGGAATTTACTGGCCAACCTATCTTCTAGTTTAAATCTTTCCCACACAAGTATCTCGGCATATCTACCAGTTACTGCTTCAATGCGCCGCACAACTGCTCCGATGCTAGATTCATTTAAAATATTGATTGACCATATCTCACAGGTTCTTTCCAGTTGAGTTCCACCACT
>CAZSCD010000081.1:0-18095 GCA_964605345.1 uncultured Dehalococcoidia bacterium | reverse complement strand
TGAGGTCATAATCTATACCAGAAAGATGTTCCTCAAACAAAATAGAATCTGGTTCCCATGTTGCTACGCAAACAATTTTGTGTTTAGCCATTGTGCAATTCTCCTGAAGTTAATATATTCTCAACTGTGATGTTTCAGTGTGCCTGACTATGGTTGTTGAAGTATTTTAGCATGTGAACACTCCATAGTATCGCATATGAATGCTTTATAGTACCGATAGATAACGATTTATTTCGTAATCAGTGACTTGAGAACGATAATTTTCCCACTCTATCTTCTTGTTTTCTATGAATCTGCTAAAAACATAGTTTCCTAGGGCTTTTTGAACCAAATTGCTTTTTTCAGTGATTTGAATGGCTTCCCACAAATTTTTCGGTAATGCCTCAATACCTAGGCTAATTCGTTCATCTTCAGTCATGTCGTTTACGTTATTTTGCATTGGTTGAGGAAGTTCATATTTATTTTCAATGCCTTCTAGTCCTGCTGCTAACATTGTGCTAAAAGTCAAGTATGGATTGCAAGCAGGGTCTGGTGATCTATATTCTACTCTGCGTGATTCTTCTCTACCTGGTTTATATGCTGGTATTCTTATAAGGTCTGATCTGTTAACAGTTGCCCATGACACATAAGTGGGTGCTTCAAAATCTGGAACTAACCGCGTGTATGAATTAACCCATTGGTTTGTCACAGCAGTTATTTCTCTTGAATGATGCATCAAACCTGCAATAAAGTATTTTGCTGTATCCGAAAGATGGTAAGTGTCATGCTGGTCGAAGAATACGTTGGTATTACCTTTAAATAAAGATTGATGTATATGCATTCCATTACCATTGACTCCTGCAATGGGTTTAGGCATGAATGTCGCGTAGTAACCATTTTTCATGGCAATTTCTTTCACGACTAGTCTATACGTCATAACTGTATCAGCCATAGTAAGAGCGTCAGCATGTCTAAGGTCTATTTCGTGTTGGCTAGGAGCAACTTCATGGTGACTGGAGGCTACTGGTATACCGAGTTCTTCTAATGTCAATACTGTATCGCGTCTAAGATCTGTAGCAGGATGTTTTGCTTCTTGGTCGAAATAACCTCCATGATCTAGTGGTTTCGTTCCACTAGAATCCACAAAGTAAAAATATTCAATTTCAGGACTTACGTAATATGTAAAACCTAGGGCAGACGCTCGTTCAAGATTTCTTCTTAACACGGATCTAGAATCACCTTCGAAAGGTTCTCCATCTGGAGTAACTATGTCACAGAACATTCTAGCAACGGCATTTACGCGAGGTCTCCACGGCAGAATTGCAAAAGTATTGGGTCTGGTATTGCATATAAATCTCTTTCATCTGAGCGAGCGAAACCTTCTATTGCAGATCCATCGAAGCTTACACCTCGTGTAAGTGCAGTCTCCAATTCTTCAATTGTTAAGGTAAAACCCTTTAAATGCCCCAAGATGTCAGTGAACCACAGGCGTATGAATTTCACATTGTTACTTTTGGCTTCATGTAAAACATATTGTACAGCGTGTGTTTGTTGTTCTATCGTCATGTGCAATAACCATAGTTTATTTAAATTATATGATGGTCAGAAATTTCAGTATTGGATTGGAATACAAAAGTTATTTGGACCTAGATAGTTCGGCATCATAATACAGTAAGAAATCATATGAGGTCATTTATCCACACGTAGTTTGAATCAGTAAACGGGTTACCAAATATGGATCCATATTAGATGCAGGACGTCGATCTTCAAGATATCCTTTTTGATCAACTTTGACTTGCCAAGGTATACGAATTGAAGCTCCTCTATCTGATACTCCATAACTAAATTGGTCAATGCGTTGAGTTTCATGTAGTCCAGTCAAGCGGTTTTCGTTCCCCGCTCCATAATTTGCAATGTGTTCTTTTATGTTTCTACCGAGAGCTTCACAGGCGTCTACAATTGGTTGGTAGGATTGCCGCATAGCTTTCGTGGAGTAGTTGGTGTGAGCACCGGCTCCATTCCAGTCTCCTGGTACTGGTTTCGGGTCAATTGAGACAACAACATCGAATTCTTCTGCAACTCTATGTAGAAGCCACCTTGAGACCCACAACTGATCTGAAACGTCAAGTGCCCCAAGTGGCCCAATCTGGAATTCCCATTGTCCCGGCATAACTTCGGCGTTAGTACCAGCAATAACAATTCCAGCATCTATACACGCAGTTGCGTGTGCCTCTGATATTTCTCGTCCATATATCTTGTCGGTTCCAACTCCACAGTAGTAAGGCCCTTGAGCCCTTGGGAATCCACCTTCAGGGAATCCAATTGGTTGAGTTCCATCAGATTCAAAAAGAGTATATTCTTGCTCAATGCCAAACCAGGCTTCTTGATCGGCGAATTTATCTGATATTTCAACACATGCTGCTCGAGTGTTAGTAGGATGTGGTGTCATGTCAGGCAATAGTACTTCACACATCACGAGCATATTATCACCCAAATTTATAGGATCTGGACAGATGAAAATTGGCCTCAATACACAGTCGGAATTATCACCGGGAGCTTGGTTAGTACTTGATCCATCAAATCCCCAAATAGGAAATTCCGTAGTCCCATCCGGAAGGATTTTTGTCTTGGATCGAATCGAAGGAGTAGGTTTGGTCCCGTCTATCCATAAATATTCTGCCTTAAACACCATTGTTAACACCTGCTATTAAAATTTGGTAATTCGACTGCATATCACTTTCCAAGTGAATATTACCTTGTCGAATGTTACTCTATAGTGGTATGCATGTTAAGCATCAAATGTTAAACTTTTGTTACACATTACATTTATGTTGGTTACCGTTTTAGGCGTGATATGTATATACGATGAGTAACTGATGTTTTTATAGAAAGGGACGGTAATATTGTGAAGTTTGATATTTATTGGGATTATGCCTGACCTTATGTATATAATGCTGCCGTGTGGCTGTATAGAGTAAAAGATGTTTGTCGGGATAGAGTAGATATAACTTGGAAACATTTTCAGTTAGAACAGGCTAATAATCTGGATGAATCTCGCACGAAAGTTTGGGATCAGCGTAGTAATTATAAACCTAGATCTTTGTTAGCTGCTAAAGCTGGTGAGGCTGCCCGAAGGCAGGGTCCTGAAATTTTCGACAGGTTTCATATGGCGTTACTTGAGGCACGACATGGTGGATCAAAGCGCATTACGCTTAATAATGAGGAATCTATTACACAGATTGCAAAGACGGAACAATTAGATGTATCTAGATTCGTTGACGATCTTAGAGATCCTAGGTTGTTAGAATGTATCTCAAGTGACCATGTGAAAGCAGTAGAAGATCATGGTGTATTTGGTACTCCCACCTTCGTATTTGAAAATGGTAATGCAGTTTATATGAAAAGTTTTGTTCCACCTAAGGAAGATTCAATCGAATTCTTCGAGCTTTTCATTGAATTGATGGCGAATAGGTCATATTTAGGAGAGTTGAAACGACCTCAGCCACCCTGGCCAAAAGGTGCGGTTTGAAAAACGTCGCTTATTTTATGTGATGATTATGGATAGTATGTATCGTGGCTAATTCAATCAAAAAAAAATCGAATCACTCAACGAATCAACTTGATTCTCTCGAAAAGGTTTTGGGTGTATCCTATGATGCCAGAGATTTGATGCAACTTGCGTTTGTGCATAAGTCTTATTTAAATGAAAATTCGGATGGACTTATAGAATCTAATGAGCGCCTAGAATTTCTTGGAGATGCTTTGATCGGATGGGTTATTTCGGCACATCTTTATCAATTGTATCCATCGTATACAGAAGGTGATCTCACATTGATGCGTATAGCTTTGGTAAGAGGTGAAACTCTTGCCAAAGTTGCTACATCTCTTTGTCTGGGAGAGTATCTTTTAATAGGGAAAGGCGAAGAAACTAGTAGGGGTAGAGAAAGAACATCTAATTTAGAAGCAGTTTTTGAGGCTCTTATAGGTGCAATGTATCTCGATCAGGGATACGAAAATGTTCGAATGTTTTTAATACAAGTTATGTCTAAAGAGCTATCCGATTTGGACAAACGGAAATTGCAAAAAAACCCCAAGTCAATTTTGGCAGAATTTGTTCAATCAAAAGGATGCAAGTTGCCAGATTATCGTGTAGTGAAAGTTACTGGTAAAAGCCATCGGCCACGATTTACTGTAGATGTATTAATCGGCGATAAAGTTGTAGGCACTGGGTTTGGGAATAATAAATCTCAAGCAGAAGAGGCTGCTGCAACTAAGGCCGTAGAGACTTTATTTTAAATTAATCGTAATTAAATGCTATGATAATTTCGCGATTCCAGGAACAGGGAATCTATTTGCTAAGGAAATTACCTCATCTCTGATTTCATTTTCGATGATTTCATTTTCGATATTGTTCAACGTTTTAAGGATTAATGTAGCTATTATGTTGATTTCTTCTATACCGAATCCTCTTGTTGTTGCAGACGGCGTTCCCATTCTTAAACCGCTTGCTATAGAAGGTGGGTTAGGATCGTATGGTATGGCATTCCTGTTAGTTACAATGTGGACTTTGTTCAAAGCATCTTCGGCTTGACGTCCAGTTATATTGAATGAAGTAACATCTACCAAGATCATGTGGGTGTCGGTACCACCTGATACTACACGCAGGCCTCCTTTCTGAAGCATATCGGAAAGTGCCTTAGCATTGGCTTTTATGGATTGTTGGTAATTGACAAATTCTGGTTTCATCGCTTCTCCAAACGCTACGGCTTTGGCGGCTATAATGTGTTCAAGTGGACCACCTTGTGTGTTAGGAAATACTGCTTTGTCGACAGATTTAGCTAGTTTTGAAGTAGAAAGTATTAATCCTCCACGGGGACCTCTTAGAGTCTTATGTGTAGTGGAAGTTGTGATATCTGCGAAAGGTATACAACTTGGGTGTTCTCCCGCGGCTATAAGTCCTGATATGTGAGCCATGTCAACCATCAATTTAGATCCAACTTCACTAGATATTTCCGCAAATTTTTGGAAATCGATTATCCTTGGATAGGCTGTAGCGCCGGTGACTATGAGTTTGGGGCGGTGTTTAACTGCCAATTGATATACTTCTGTGTAGTCGATAAGTTCAGATTCCTTATGGACGCTGTATGGAACGAAGTTATATAGCTTAGAAGAAAAATTAACTGGGCTGCCATGAGTTAGATGACCTCCATGATTTAGGCCTAGGCCAAGGACAGTGTCTCCTGGGTTCAAAATGGAAAAATATGCAGCCATATTAGCTTGAGCGCCACTATGAGGTTGGACATTTGCGTGTTCTGCTTTGAATAGAGTTTTAGCTCTATCTATAGCGACTTGTTCAACAACATCGATGAATTCACAACCACCATAATATCTTCGACCTGGATAACCTTCAGCGTATTTATCTGTTAGTACTGAACCTTGAGCCTCCATTACTTCTAAACTGGCGTGGTTTTCAGATGCTATCAAATTTATATGGTTTTGTTGTCTTCTAAGTTCGTTTTGTATAGCAATCCCAATTTCAGGGTCTTTTTTAATCAAGTTCCCCAAATCAATTCTCCTATCTCCTTCACAAATCACAATATATTATATATGTAGAACTATATCTGGTATTTATATATAACAGATATTAATTCTGAAAAAGCATGAGTTTCTTCAAATTAAATTAAAAAAATTCGTTCATATGTAATTATAAATAGACCATAAATTTTTTATTTGCACAAGTATGGTTGTAATTAAAGGAAGTTGGATTCGTATACTTAATCAGTTGCATAATGTATATTGATTGGAAAAATTGACACTTAAAGGGATATGTAAATGTATGTATAAAGGTATTCTTGAGAAGTATCGTGAACATCTTCCACTGACCGACAAGACTCCTATTTTTACTTTGGGTGAAGGTAACACCTCATTGGTCAGATCGCGACATATAGAAAAAATCATTGGATGCCAGGAGCTATATTTTAAATTAGAAGGCACCAACCCTAGCGGATCCTTTAAAGATAGAGGAATGGTGCTTGCTGTCGCTAAGATTCTTGAAGCTGGATTAGATCAAGCCATTTGCACTTCGACTGGGAACACAAGTGCCTCTGCCGCGGCCTATAGTGCATATTGTGGTATATCACTAACCGTATTACTTCCTAAAGGTACGGTTACAGATAGTAAGTTGGCACAAATTGTTGCACACGGCGCTAGAATCATCCAAGTTGATACTAACTTCGACAAAACGTTGGAATTATGTCGCATTATTAATCGTGAACACTCTATTCCTTTATTAAATTCAGTTAATACTGATAGATTAGAAGGACAAAAAACAGCGGCATTTGAAATTGTCGAAGATTTAAATGAAGCTCCAGATTTTGTGTACTTGCCTGTTGGAAATGGAGGTAACATATCTGCTTACTGGAAAGGTTTCAATGATGTATATCGATTGGGATGGGCAACTTTTAATCCTAGGATGATTGGATTACAGGCAATTGGAGCAGATCCAATAGTTGAGAATAGGCTTATTGATGATCCTGAGACAATTGCAACGGCTATTCGTATAGGGAATCCAGCTAGTTGGAAATTAGTGAGAAATGCCATAAATGAGTCGTCTGGTTCAATATGGGGAGTTTCAGACGATCAAATAATAGAAGCATATAATATACTATCCAGAGATGAAGGAATATTTTGTGAACCGGCTTCGGCTGCGGCTGTTGCAGGATTATTGACTAGCCGTAACAAAGATGTTTGCCTTGAAGGTAAAAAAGTCGTATGCATAATTACTGGTACAGGTCTTAAAGATGTTGGCTTTGCAACTGGATTTATTCGAAATGACATTGAAACTTCTTCATCTGACATCAGTAATTTGGAGCGAATGTTACACGTTTAATTGAGGTTACTTGTGGTAGAAAAAGATAAAATAATAGAGGCTGTTAAATTAATAATTTCCGCTATTGGAGAAAATCCTCATAGGGAGGGGTTAATTGATACTCCAATCCGTGTCGCCGAAGCTTATGAGGAACTTTTCTCTGGCATGAAATTGGATCCATCAGACGTGTTGTCCGTTGGTTTTGAAGAAGTCTATCAAGAGATAGTGGTGATTAAAGACATATCATTTGTATCGATTTGTGAACATCATCTGTTACCTTTTGTGGGCTACGCTAATATAGGGTACGTTCCTGGCAATAGAATTGCTGGTGCTAGCAAATTAGCTCATGCATTAGACATTCTGTCTCGCAGGCCTCAAATACAAGAAAGACTTACTCATCAACTTGTGGACTCGATTTATAACACAATCAAACCTGATGGAGTGGTTGCAGTTTTAAGTGCAGAACATATGTGTATGTCTTTGCGTGGTGTCAAGAAGTCAGGAAGTAAGATAGTTACGTCATATAGCCGAGGTGACTTTAGGAATCAAGTAACAACAAAACAAGAAATGCTTAGTTTATTACTAGAATCTTAGAGATGGTATATGTAACCAAAAGTAACAATTTTGAAGAGATTAGACTTGAATGGGAAGCTTTGTTACCTCATTGCTCTACAAATACCATTTTTCTAACACCGAAATGGCAGTCTGTTTGGTGGAAACACTTTGGAGCCGGTTTTGAGTTATGTATCATAACTGTGCAAGATGAAAATGAGATCCTAGGAATAGCTCCATTGATGTTAAAAGATGGAATAATTACTTTTATCGGACATGAAAGCCTTTTTGATTACCAGGATTTTCTCGTCAAACAAGATTATGAAGACAAATTCTTTAAAAGTTTGAGTGATTACTTATTCAATATGAATTGGCATACTATGAACCTCACATCTATACCAGAAAGTTCTTCAACCTTAAATTTTTTTATCAATGTATTTGAAAACAAAATCAATTCTCTTGAACTAAATCCAGATGACACAACACCGGTTTCACACTTAACTTCTTCTTGGGACGAATATTTATTTAATTTGAGTAAAAAACAACGCCACGAATTAAAAAGGAAACTCAGACGTTTGGAGAATGTTGATACTTTTAATCAGTATCTTTGTGATACTAATGACATAGAATCCTCTATGAGTGACTTTTTAGATTTGATGGCATTAAGTAATCCTGAAAAGAAAGACTTTCTGACTATAGAACGACAAAGCTTCTTTAAAGATGTTGCGTCAGAATTATCATTGGCAGGACAATTCAAGTTATATTTTATGGAAATAGATGGGAAACGTGTTGCTGGATGTATCTGTTTTGATTATGCTAATTCATACTTGTTGTATAATAGTGGGTATAATCCAAAGTATGCACATTTGAGTGTTGGTCTTTTAAATAAGGCCATTTGTATTAAGGATGCCATTAAATTAGGAAGAGATTCCTTCAATTTCCTCAAAGGTTCTGAACGTTATAAATATGATCTTGGAGCTAAGAATAAAATTACTTATCGGTTGAAGGTTGATCGGTAGGTTTTGCCTGGCCTTATTTTGATGTTTATGAATCATATTCCACTAAAGAAATTTGTGTTGCTCATGGAGCGTTGAATGTTTAGAGTTGCATTGTTGAGTTTTCATGGATGTCCTCTAGCTCGTTTAGGTGAGAAGGATTCTGGAGGAATGAACGTCTACGTACTGAATTTGGCGCGGAGATTAGGTGGTATGGGGATTTATGTAGATGTTTATTCTCGATGCCACGATGAACGTGATCCTCAAATAGTTCAGTTAGGTAATAAGTCACGAGTTATTCATATTAAAGCTGGACCATACAATTCAACAAAAGATACTTTGCCTGATTTTATACCAGAATTTGTTGATAATTTGAGAAAATTCCAACGTCTTGAGAACGTTGAATACGATTTGATTCATAGTCACTATTGGCTTTCGGGACAAGTTGGTATGATTTTAAAACAATTATGGAATATATCTCATGTAACTACTTTTCACACGTTATCCAAAATCAAAATGAGATCACGTGTGGGACAAATAGAATCTACACTCAGAATTCAAACAGAAAATTCTATAATGGATGAATCTGACGCGATTGTGGTGACTACGGAAGAGGAAGAAGAAGATTTAATTTGGTTTTATAAGACACCGAGACATAAAATTGAAGTCATACCTGCCGGAGTTGATATTGACATGTTTTATCCCGGTAACAAGTCTGATGCACGCGACAAGTTAGGTTTGGGAAATAAAAAGATTATATTATATGTGGGTCGAATTGAACCTTTGAAAGGTATCGATATTTTGCTGAATGCTATTAAGTATATGGGAAACAAACATGATGTATCTGTTTTTGTTGTTGGAGGAGTGTCGAATAGTGATCCAGAATTGAATAGATTGCAGTCTATGGCTGTTGAACTTGGTATAGAAGATAAAGTGACTTTTACTGGAGTTTTGGAACACTCTGTATTACCTGATTATTACAGAGCTGCTGATGTTTTTGTGTTGCCATCACATTATGAGAGTTTTGGACTAGTAGCTTTAGAAGCTATGGCTTGTGGACTTCCAGTTATTGTGTCTAGAGTGGGAGGATTAAAACATATCGTAAATAACGGACATACGGGTTATTTGATACCTTGGCGATGTGCCGAGCCTTTCGCGCAACATATTGACATGTTATTGTCTAATGATGCTTTGCGTGAAGCGATGGGTAAATCTGCAAGTGACGTTGCAAGTGAAATGGATTGGGATATGGTGGCTGTTAAGATGGCAGAATTTTACTATCGCTTAGTTGGGAATTCATTGAGAGATGTGGCAAGAGTATAAAATGAACGATCGAACTTCAAAAATCAATAGTGATCAAACTCGAGTAAATAATCAGAACAGATCAATATTTCAAAGACTTGAAAGTCACATATTGCGTACGGTGATTTCCGGGTTTTTTGTGGCAATACCACTTCTAGTTACCATGTTAATTATATGGTATTTAGTTGTGTTTATTGATGGGTTCATCAGACCTCTAGGATGGGTAACAGGTAAACCATATGATTTTCCAGGCTTGGGATTGATTCTCTTGGTAATAATTTTCTATTTTATAGGTTCTGTTGCAACTGGAAGACTGGGAAGGAAATTAATTGGTTGGGAAGGCGCCATCTTAAGTCGTGTTCCTGTTGTAAAGACTATATACAATGTAGCTCGACAAGCTACCAGCGCATTATCCAATCCTAGAGAACATGGATTTAGTCGTGTCGTGTTTATTGAATGGCCTCGTCCTGGTATGATGGCTATGGGGTTTGTAACGGGGAATTCTCATAAATCTGAAGATGGAGAAGAAGTGTTAGTTGTATATATTCCAACAGCTCCGAATCCGACTTCTGGGAATATGGCTTTCGTTTCTACAGATGACATTATGGATACTCATATATCTGTTGAAGATGCGATGAAACTAATTTTTTCTGGAGGGACCGTGTTGCCTTCAGAATGGGAAAAACAAGTACAGTCTCGTTTGAGAAAATTGCCACCATCAGGATGAGATGATTCAGGTAAATCTAATCCAAAAGAGATTTTTCGTACCAGGTAGTTTCCTTCACTTTCACAAATCCTAATTTCGAATAAATTTTTATTGCATGATTGTTCTGACTGTCTACTTGAAGGTTTATTTTAGATACTCCTTTAGATTTTAAGTATTGCACACCACATAGTATTGTTGTCATGCCTAAACCGGTTCCACGGTAATCTGGAGCGACTCCTGTCATAGATATCGAACCGATTGGAGATTTTTTAGTTGATGTTCGTGTTGTCCAATTAAAAGCTGCTGGAACATCACCACAGAACAGCAATTTTATGCCGTCTTCTGAACATCGTTTAAATCTAACTTTCGATTTAATTTCTTCAACAGTATTGGGACAGAACCCCCAGCTTTGTGTGAATACCATATTTTGCAGATCTGTAAGTAGTTTTTCGTCTTTAGACAATGCAAAGTCACGTATTGAAAATCCATCTGGTATGGTTAGTTTTGGTATAAATCCATTGGTCCATTCCATTTGGTAATAAGATCTAATTCGTGAAAATCCTATTGATTCCAGAACATGTTTTCCTGTTACACAATCTGATGGGATTTCTATATGGATCAAATCGACATTAAGTGATTGTGCGTGTTTCATAGATGCTAGGATAAGTTGACGTCCTACATCTTTGTAGCCTTGTGATTTAAGAACTCCTCCAGACGCGACTACGCGTTTTATTCCAAGTTCTGGTTGTATGACAGAGAATCCAATTAAAGAGTTTCTTCGTTCTGCTAATATGCAATGGTTCCAAGGTTTGGAGGGCTTCGAAAGAAATTCCAACATTAATTCAGTATCGTACGCTTGGTCAGTATCAGATATTCCATTGACGATGTTGTATATAGATGTAAGTTGTTGAATATCTTCTAATTCAAACTTTCGTATATGTGAGGTATTGTGCATTAGTATTAAGCAATAGGAAATCTAGATTGTAAATCAGTGTGGTCGGTATTGATATTTGCTGTGGGATGTTGTAGTAGTGGTTGAACTATATCCCATATAATTTCGCTAAGTTTATCAACTGGTTTGTTAGCATCCAATATTCGCCATCTTTTGGGGTCTTTTTTTGCCAATGCAAGATATCCTTGCCTAACTCTTGTGTGGAACTTAAGAGTTTCTTTTTCAAAGCGTCTCGTGCCTTCTTCATCAACTCTGACTTTTTTGCTTATAGGCTGAGGATTTTCTTGTAATTTAGCATTCGGAGATATCCTTTCCAGACTTACTTCTGGTGAACAATCAAGCAGGAATGTTAAATCAGGGATGGTACCTTGCATAGCTAAGTCATTCATTGGTTCTAGGTCGTCAAGAGGAATCCCACGTCCATAACCTTGATAAGCTATAGTAGAATCTGAATATCTGTCCGTGATTATCACGGTGCGAATTTGTGCTAGAGTTGGTTTTATAACCTTGGAAACTAATTCAGCTCTTGCAGCAGCGAATAATAAGGCTTCCGTTTGATGAGATATTGTCTGGTGTTTGGGCTGTTCTTTTTTCAACCAATTTCTTAGATAATCGCCTAATGGAGTACTTCCAGGTTCGTGTACAAGTATCGTATACACACCAGATTTGATTAATTGGTCTCTTAGTAGTTTGGCTTGGCTAGTTTTGCCAGAACCTTCACCACCTTCAAATGAAATAAATACAGACAAATCGATCCTCATTAATGAGATTTTCGGCGAATAACGACATGGCGGTTTGGTTCTTGCCCAAAGCTTGAAGATTCCAGACCGTGGTCGTCAATTATTTGATGTTGTATACGTCGTATGAAAGAACTATATGGATTTAGATTAATGGATGTACCGTCTATTTGAAATTGGTCGACAGCATTTTCAGTTTCTTTTATAGCTGTAGACATTTGATTTCCGGTTGGCAAAGATGTTTCTTTACGTGAAATTGCTTTTATGAACTGTTCAATTTGTTGTGAAGTGTTTCTTCTTATAACATAAACAGGTTTCCCTTTGTCCTCAGCCATTTTGAGGGCTTGTGTTCTTCGTCGGTAGTAGTTCTTAGTGGTTAACAGGAGATCAGCGTTATTGATGTGTGTGACCAGATCTATAGGAGTGATGCTGGAACTTATGGACTGTTGAAGTTTTCCTTTGTTGATTCCGTATGGCAGTATACGTGTAATTTTCATATTTGTACTTGATGACGTTTCATTATTTACTAACGAGATGTTTGGTTTATGATTTCGATTGTCTTTCAACAATACTTGATTGTTTTGGCCATAATGTATGGTATTTATGTTGCCTTCTTCATCTATAGTTCTAGTTTCAGTTTTTATTGGAAAACCACGTAAAAATTGATCCACTGTTTCAGCTACATTTGGGTGTATAGATACTCGATTCCATCCTTGTATTTCAACTAATATGTCGAAAGTTGGAGCTGATGTCCTTTCCTGGACTGTTTTTTGAGTACGACGGCGATATGCTTCTGTGTCTCCCAACGTGACTGTGTGAATTCCACCAATAAGGTCAGACAAAGTCGGATTTACGACAAGATTTTCCAGAGTGTTACCGTGTGCTGTAGCAACTAACTGGACTCCTCGTTCTGCTATAGTTCGAGCTGCGGTGGCATCAAGTGATGTTCCTATTTCGTCAACTATGATTACCTCTGGCATGTGGTTTTCAACTGCTTCAATCATTACAGAGTGTTGTAAGGTTGGCGTTGTTACTTGCATTCGTCTGGCTCTACCTATACCACGATGAGGTATGTCTCCGTCTCCTGCAATTTCGTTTGAAGTATCAACTACTATGACTCGCTTATGAGCATCATCAGCTAGTACTCTAGCTATTTCTCTTAGCATGGTAGTTTTTCCAACACCTGGTTTGCCTAAAAGTAAAACACTTCGTCCTGTTGAGATAAGGTCTTCAATAATTTTTATAGTACCGTATATAGTCCTACCTACTCTAAGCGTGAGTCCCACTATGTCGTTGTATCGGTTTCGGAGCGCGGATATCCGATGAAGAGTTCTTTCTATCCCGGCTCTATTGTCATCTCCGAATGGAGCTATGCGGTCAATCACGTATTGGAGATCATTTTGTGTGACTTCTTGGGAGTGTAAAAGAACACTTTTGTCCAGGAATCTTGCTTCAGGTTCCCTACCAAGGTCCATAACTACTTCTAGAAGTTGTGAAGTATCTGTTCGTTGCGTCAATGGATACTTAATGTCTGGAGGTAAGTTGTCTATTAGTACCTTTAGATCAGTATCTATGTCAGATTGATGTGGTTTCACTTATGTCTCCTGCAATTTAGCAAATACATCTTCATTTTAAGATATGTTCAAGTATAATCTTTTACGATTTCTACAAACAGGTTATGGACTCGTGAATCGTGGGTTAGCTCAGGGTGAAACGAAGTGGCTAGCAAATGTTCTTGGCGTACAGCCACTGGGCCTTTACCCTCAATGTTTGCTAATACAGTCACGTTTCTACCAACGTCGTTTACTATAGGCGCTCGGATAAATATAGCACGGAATGGATCGCCTTGTATTTGTTTAATTTCTAGATTTGTTTCAAAACTATCTACTTGGCGACCAAAAGCATTGCGGCTTACTCCAATATCTAGTATGCGTAAAGGCTCAGGTCTATGATCAGAAAGTCGGTCAGAGATCACAATCATGCCTGCACACGTACCCCATATGGGCATCTTAGATTTCGCTTTTTCGGTTATAGGCGATCTGAATCCATATATGTCTATAAGTTGAGTGATTGTAGTACTTTCACCGCCTGGAATAATTAGACCGTCAATGGAGTCTAATTCGTGAGGCAAACGTATCTCGACGGTCTCTACACCTAAGAGATGTAGCATTTTTTGGTGTTCAAGGAAGTCTCCTTGAATAGCTAGGACGCCTATGGTTGTCAATCTACCATCCTCTTGTAGCTAATTGATCCTCCAAAGGCATTGTTCTAACATCCAGGCCAGGCATTGCGTTGCCAAGTCCTCTGGATACTTCAGCAAGAATGTCTGGGTTTTGGTAATGGGTAGTGGCCTTTACTATAGCTTCGGCCATGATTTGAGGAGTTTCTGATTTAAATATGCCTGACCCAACGAATACTCCATCTACCCCTAGTTGCATCATCAGAGCAGCATCAGCTGGTGTAGCTATGCCGCCTGCTGCGAAATTTACTACCGGTAGTTTCCCATTGTCATGGATGTTTTTGACTAGTTCGTATGGAGCTTTAAGATCTCTAGCCACTGACATCAGTTCTTCTTCATTCATACCTTGTATTCTACGCATTTCGCCTAGGACTTGTCTCGCGTGTCTTACTGCTTCAACTATGTTTCCTGTACCAGCCTCACCTTTGGTGCGAATCATGGCGGCTCCTTCACCAATACGTCTCAGAGCTTCTCCAAGATCTCGGCAACCACAGACGAAAGGAACTTTAAATTCGTGCTTGTTAACATGATTGTTTTCATCAGCTGGTGTAAGAACCTCAGATTCGTCAATGTAGTCTATGCCCAAGGATTCCAGAATTTGTGCCTCTACGAAAAGTCATATACTACATTTTGCCATAACAGGAATAGTTACTGATTTTATGATGTCAACAATCATAGATGGGTCTGACATTCTGGCTACACCGCCAGTTTTACGGATATCTGAAGGTACTCTTTCTAGAGCCATAACAGCAACTGCGCCCGCATTTTCGGCAATTTTAGCTTGTTCTGAAGTGACTACATCCATGATGACGCCACCTTTAAGCATTTGAGCTAACCCACCTTTCACTGTCCATGTGCCGGTTTTGGTTTGTAAATCAATTGCCATACGTCACTCTCCCTTCCTTACAGTTGTTGTATATTCAATCTTAAAATTACTTGGACATTATACTATATTAATAGAATTCTTACTAAAATATTGATTGAGATCTTGTGATGTTACGGTTGTATATTTGAAAGCGTAAAGTTTCTAACATTTTACATTAGATCAGTGGCTTGATATGAATGCTGCAAGATCCGCTGTTCTACAACTATATCCCCATTCGTTGTCATACCACCCAACAACTTTAATTAAGCTGCCTTCCATACATATGGTTGATAATCCATCTATAGTGCAGCTGTTTGAGTTTTGTTTGAAATCTGAGCTTACCAATGGATCCAAACAATATCCAAGAATGCCTTTGAGTCGATTTTGTGAAGCGTTTTGATAAGCGTGGTTAATTTCTTCTACGGTGACCGATCGTTTAAGATTAGCTACAAAGTCTGTTACAGAAACTGTGGATGTTGGAACTCTGAATGCCATTCCATGAATTTTCCCATTAAGTTCCGGTAATACCAATCCAACTGCTTTAGCGGCGCCTGTTGTTGTTGGGATTATATTCATGGCTGCTGCGCGACTTCTTCGTAGATCATCATGCATTTGGTCGAGAATTTTTTGGTCATTAGTGTATGCATGTACTGTAGTCATAAGTCCATTATCTATGCCGAAACTATCATGAAGTACTTTTACCATTGTTGCTATGCAGTTTGTTGTACAGGAAGCGTTAGACAAAATGTGATGTCGACTCGGGTCATATTTTTGTTCGTTTACTCCTAATACGATTGTAAGATCATCGTTTTTGGCTGGAGCAGATATAATAACTTTTTTCGCTCCTCCTTTGAGATGACCAGATGCCAAAGATGCATCGGTGAAAAATCCAGTGGATTCTATTACTATATCTATGCCAAAATCACCCCATTGTATATTTTCAGGGTTTCGGTCAGATAATATGTTTATAATTTTACCGTTTATAGTTATATCAGTGGTTCCAGCCTCTACTGTACCTGGATATATGCCATAATTTGTATCATATTTAAATAGATATGCGTTGGTATCTGGACTACCTAAGTCATTTATAGCGACTACTTCCAAATTATCCGAATGATGTTCCAGGATTGCTCTTAGTACCTGTCTTCCTATACGCCCAAATCCGTTTATGCCAACTTTAGTAGCCATATAAATAACCTCGTATTAGTAGATGCTATATATAATAAGTATTGAAAACGTTTTAATTATACTGTCTTATTTCTGTATCACAAGTGGTTCGCAATTAGTTTTTAATTTACCGTAGAAATTGTTCATAAATTGAACTTCCGGCAAATCTGGCTTCGTTTCCTAATTCCTCTTCTATTCTTAATAGGCGATTGTATTTAGCTGTACGTTCGCCACGAGCTGGGGCTCCAGCCTTAATCTGTCCTGCTGAAGTTGCAACAGCAATATCAGCTATAGATGAATCTTCAGTTTCACCGGATCTGTGGCTAATTATTGTGCCCCATCCTTGATTTTTTGAAATACATATTGATTCTAGAGTCTCAGTAATAGTTCCAATTTGGTTAGGTTTGACTAATAATGCGTTACTGGTATTTAGGTTGATACCTTTATGTATAAGTTCAGGGTTTGTTGTGTAAATGTCATCGCCAACTAATTGCACACTTTTTCCGATTTGTTTAGTCATTATCTGCCAATTATCCCATTCATTCTGGGACAGTCCATCTTCGATGCTGATCAACGGATATTGCTTTGTCCATTCTTTGTATTGGTTTATGAGGTCTTGTGATGTGAGAACTCTTTGTTCATGGGGTAAGAAATATCGACCATCTTCCATCAGAAGTTCTGATGCAGCTACATCCAGAGCTATAAAACATTGTTTCCCAGGTTTATATCCTGCTTCTTTGATAGCTGATAGTATAAGCTCAATCGCTTTTTGATTTGATGTAAATTGTGGAGCGAATCCGCCTTCGTCTCCAACAGTGGTTTGATTATTACTGGATCCTATTAGATTTTTTAGTGAATGATAAATTTCTACGCCGGCTCTCAGTGCGTTGCTAAAGCTGGTGAACCCAATCGGAACAACCATGAATTCTTGGAAATCAGTAGAATTTTTTGCATGCATACCTCCGTTAATTATATTTAACATAGGTACTGGTAAAGTGAAATCCCCATCACGATTTAGGTAACAATATAAAGGTTTACCCTCACTTTTTGCGGCAGCGTGTGCCAACGACATAGACACACCAAGAATCGTATTTGCTCCAAGGGCGCCTTTATTGTGGGTGCCATCTAACTCCACAAGTAAAGAATCTATATGTTCTTGATCTAGTGCGGAAAGTCCCGTAATTTCAGGAGCAATATGTTGCTGGATGTTGTCTATCGCAGTTAGGACACCCTTTCCAGTAAAACGGTTAGTGTCATTGTCTCTAAGTTCTAATGCTTCATTGATACCTGTGCTAGCTCCAGATGGTATAGAAGCGCGCCCACTGGAACCATCTGACAGTATTATTTCCACTTCTAATGTAGGAATTCCGCGTGAATCCAATATTTCTCTTGAGGTGACTCTTTTTATTTTACTCAATTTATCTTGTTTGTTCCTTAGGAAATCATTTGAGAAACATCATCATCACGTCCAGACTTCAAAGCTTTATCTACCGCGTCGACTGGATCATCTGCAATTATTGAGGTTATATCATTTGCAAGGTATTTACAAATATATGGCTTTTACCAGAAATAATTTCGGAACTTTAGATTTTGTGGAAATTCCTTGGTAAGAAATGGTATTTTTGGAAGATAATTGGCAGGAATTTTAGACGTTGAAATGTGGCGTTAGAAATATAGTAGACTCGTTAATTATTATATAGTTGTCTTTGACGTGTTCTTATGTAAATTTTAAT
>CAZSCD010000080.1:0-5699 GCA_964605345.1 uncultured Dehalococcoidia bacterium | reverse complement strand
ACGATTGGTGAAGTGTTTATGGAATTGGCTAAAACAAGATCCATAGATTTTAATAATGGAAGGGTTTGTATTAAACTTAATGAAGCAGCCCATAGAGGTAATGTTAGACTTACTATTAGTACGAAATATTTGGCTGAATTAAGTCCTGATGATGGACGTAATCCATTAATGATTGTATGCCAGATACGATATGTTAAACGGCTTAGTGCTACTGGTGGAGATACATTTCCAACATATGGCCCATAATTTTCTTTATTCCAACGTTTGGTAATTATTGCTATTAAAAGAAATGTTCCTAGTACTACCGATATTAAATATGCAGTTTCTTTTGTAGAGAATATCAGTGCAAGAAGGCCAGCACTTATGTACAAATATTTATTTTTGTTTTCGTCTATGTAACGCCACATTACTATTACAATAGCAAGTGTCAAACTTCCAATTAGAATGTCATTACGAGCAAATCTACTGAAGTACAATAGAGTTGGAGAAAAAGTTAACATTACGGAAACCAACAACGCACCTACTCTACCTAATCTATTTCGTATAAAGTATGGTAATGCTACTAATATTGTGCCTACTAATGCGTATAGAATACGAGTGGTGTAGTCACTGTCTCCAAACAATGTAAAAACGGCTGCATTTGCGTGAAATTGCAATGGGCCGTGTGTAATTGGTTCATGTGAATAACCTCCACCTTCGTATAAGACCCATGAAAAGAAAGCATGAAGACTTTCATCATGGTGCAATGTCCTAGATCCTAGATCCCATAGACGCATTACGCCAGCAGTTATTATTAGAGCAACGTATGAAAAATATTCATACCATTGTGTTGATTTCGGGTTGTTACTACATATAATCGTACGGAGATTTAGGTAGTTAAATGCTGGAAATTTTAAATGATTATAATTCTTAACAAACATGGTGAATTCACTGAATTTATATGAGTAAAGTACGATTAATCTATTTGGTTAGAGTCATTTTTGCATACGGTAGATTATTACACTGTCATTTTCGAATATTTGTTCCATGAATTTATGGAATTTATGGAATTCCTTGTCATCGTATTTGAGACGCTCCCTAGGTCCAACATATATATATTCTATGTCGTATTTCTCTAGAATGTTTTTCGTTTTATAGATGTCAGGACTTTGATAGATTTCTGTCACATCATTGTTTCTGGTAATGGTATTAGCGTCGCTACCCCTCCATTGAGTTTGATGACCTGTCCAGTTTATGATTGTGGGAATACCGGTGCTTGATGAAATACGTCCGAACTCACTGTAGTCGTTTCCAACTGCTTCAACAAGTCCCACATCATGATCGAGGTTGTTTTTTATGAATGTTATTGCTTCATATTCATCCCGATGAGTATCATTAATAAAAGCAAGCCCATCTAGAGTAAGGTTTTCTAATGGTGTTCCAGATTTACTTGAAATAGCTGTGACAGGATAATACATAGATCCGGATAATAATAATATAAATACACCTACCAGTAGAATTGGGATCACGTGTTTCGAATTTGATATGTATAAGTTATGATGAATCCAGTAATACATTATGAAACCAGCAACGATTGCGAAGATTATCCACGCTTGGTAGTACGTTTTGAAGATAGTATTCATACGATTAGAAAATATATCTTCAACGAAAAACAACTCTGGTCCCATGACTAGTAGTAGTCCTAGGGTTGTTAGTATCATTATGAATACGTGAGAAGATGGTTTACGTTCATGAACTAACCATAATACGGTGTAAGTGGTCATGACTATTAAAATTGCATATGGGAGGATATGAAAAAACCTAGACATGGTTTCGTTGATCGTTCCATTAATTTGTAAAGTCCAGAATGCCCAGACTACATATGGTAAAAATCCTACTATCAACGCAACGACAGTAAATCCCATCCAATTTTTAGGTACTTTAGTCTTCCAGAAACTCACTAAAATAAATGGTACTAGCAATACCAAATATGTACCCCAAATGATAAATGTATGAATTGATCTTGTGGTTGCACCTTCTACAATATTAATACCAGTAAATGACCCATTGAATTTAAGATAATATGGCAGAAACATTAGTAATGCTAAGCCTATTACTGCGACTCCTACACTTAAAGTGTTTCTGGTTAATGTAAGAAAGTTACAATTGGGTGTTTGGTATGTTTTTAAACATAAGATAGTTAAAAATAACATCGAAAAAACAGGAAGGTCCCATAGGTTGGTGAATCCGAGTCCACCAAGCACTAAACTAAATGTTATGATGGTACTGTAATTACGTATTTTATCTTTTTTCCAACTAATGTTTGGTGATTGTAAGAAATTCCAACACAGGGCCATGAACAATATTACGAATGGTATGGAAATGACATGTGGATGTAAATCTCCTAAAAGGAAGCTGAAGAAAGGAAACTCTTGTATTGTGTAGTCGATTCCACTAATCCCTTGGAAGGTGTTGATTACGCGAGTTGCTCTAAACCACCACCAATGTTCAGTAGGAGTCCAACTAAATAAGTTAGATTGAGTTTCACCTCGAAGACCATCAATTCTAATCCATTCCCATAACCACGGAATCCCTGATGAGTTAACGTTTATGAACTCTAGGATTCCTTCTAGGTTAGCAGCAATACCCAAAAAAACAGTAGCTGACAGACCGCCGATTATTGCGTACTTAAGCGAAATTACTGAATGTCTAATGAGATTGTAAGCCAATCCAAATATTGCTGTTGCCCCAAGGGCTGGAATTAAGGCCATTGCGAGATTATAAGAGATATTAGTTTGTATGCTTGAAAGTTTGCCTAGACTAGCCATCATCCAGTATCCAAAGTAGTAGTAACTTATTCCATTACCTCGAAACCATGGATCTTCAGGAGTTCCCATGTAAGATTTAGTTGATGCGTTTAAGAAAGCGAAGTCCATGGGCTGTTCTGTGTGGTTAATAGCCGGATCGTGAGCTCTATAAATAGTCCAGCCTATGAAAAAAACCAAAAATATGACTTCACAAATTGCGATTGCTTTCCATTCTGTTGATACGAAAGCTTTCAACTCTTTAATTTGTTTTCGTATTAACCAATAAGCTGTACATCCTACCAAAAACAATATCACAAATAACAGGAATCTAGTATTGGGAACGATGTGAAGTACACTTAATATCCATGACACGTATCCAAGTATTAATATTCCGATAGGTTTCGTTACACTGTAACCTCTATCTACTAAACGAGGGAATAGATAATATGTTACGGGAATAACCGCAAGTCCTATTAATTGTATTGATAAATACCAGCGTAAAATATCAAGCATAGGTCAATTATATATGAGAGAATGAAACACAGGTAATTAAGTGTGTTATTTAATTGAAGTTCTTATGAAACGAGATAATTTCTAGTTTAGATTCGTCAGCTATTGTGGAAAATTAGATGGCGTTACTAATTGTTCGACGAATTGATTTGGATTGAATGTAGCTATATCATCAGGATGTTCTCCAGTTCCGATATAGAGTATGGGTAATTTGAGTTCATCTGTTATCGCTAGGACAATGCCACCTTTGGCTGTACCATCAAGTTTTGTTAGAAATACACCGTGACATCCAACTGATTCTGTAAATGCACGAGCTTGGAAAAGACCGTTTTGACCAGTTGTGGCGTCCAAAGTGAGAATAATTTTCAAAGATTGATTTATTGAAAGACGTGAGAGAATTCGATGGATCTTTTTGATTTCTTCCATTAGATTTGTTTTGGTGTGAATGCGTCCAGCAGTGTCTATAATTACGACATCTGCATGCCGAGATTTTGCTGCTTGCAGAGTGTCGAATGCTACAGCTCCAGGATCGGCTCCAGTTTTGTGTGCTATTACATCTATTTGTAATTTGTGGGCCCAGGTTTGTAATTGTTCTATTGCCGCTGCCCTGAAAGTGTCTGCAGCACCCAGTACAACCTTTTTGCCTTCTTGTTTGTATAAATTGGCTAATTTTATGATGCTTGTAGTTTTCCCCACGCCGTTCACACCTATGACTAGGAGAATAAGTGGGTATTCATCTGGTTTGGGATTTGCATTGCAGTCAAGTGATAAAATCTCAACAAGTTCAGTTTTGAGTATGTCAAGGGAAGGGTTTGATTCTAAAGTTTGTTTTAGTTTTATGCGCTCGCGTAATCGTTGAAGTAATTTATCGCTTGTTTTTACACCAACATCTGCTGAGATTAGTAATTCTTCTAATTCTAACCAGGATTCCTCATCTAAATTATCCTTTTGCAACAAGGATGTTATATGTGTAAACCAAGTTTTCTTTGTTTTATTGATAGCCTTTTCGGTTTTGGTACTGTCGTGATTTTTTATATGTTTTGTCATATTTGGGAAACTCATCAAAATGTTGACTCGTAGTTGTCTAGGTGTAATTGAATTTTATTAAAATGGAATAAAGGTTGTTAATTTTTAACGCCAATCAGTATTGCTGAAATTAAGAGACGATGATCGTATACTAGTCTGGGAACACAAGTAACTAGAGTGATTCGTGAATCGTCACTGCTAAATAAGTGCAGTTCATCCTTATGAATTACACTGCTGCTTGTAGCCTGATATATGTATTCTTTGTTTCCGACGTCTATCATTATATATACCGTGTCACCGTTTCTGAGGTAATCGGGTATCTGTGGCAGTTTTCCAAATACGTTACCCTCACCCATTACAGGACTTTCTAAATGCCCGAAAAACCAACCATTTCCAAGTTCACCTGGGTTGGATGTTTCTGGAATGTGCCCAACAACGTTGTTTGGAGTTTCATACGAACTACTATTATTTAAATTTATTATTTTAAGTTCATTTACTGGAGAATCGACACCTATCGAGGGTATTCGAATGTGTTGTGCACGAGTTTCGGTAATGGGACTGCTTACATAATTATTTACTGATAATGGTTGAAATCCTTCTGGTAGAGTATCTTCTTGTATCCAGTTTGTGTCTTCTCCAGCCCATAATGATTCTGACCAGTATTTAGGATGTATTTTAACACCTGGATAGAGTGACACATATGTTAACGGTATGGCGTAATTTTCTACAGTATCGTCAAGGTTTGATTGAAAATATTTTCCTGATATGTTGTTTGTTGTTGTCCTTGTTAATGTAGCCGTTTCATCTACGTTTGGGAAATTTAGGTTTGATAAATTATGTCCAGCAAGGATTCCATATCCATGAAGTGCAATTATGACGATGAGTATCACAAGACCAACAGAGGCAAAAACGTACCCTGTTGTTTTAAAAATTCGATTGATGTGTTGGGGTGAGGGCATGAAACTCGCCATAACTCATCTGTGTTGCATTCGGAAAATGCATCCTACAAGACAAAACTCATGTTCATCAGATTTCGTTAGTCAATCAGTTGATTACTATAGTAATTCGAAGTTTCAACATGTGAGCGACAGAGATCTTGTGGTGGAACCAGATTTAATACTGTAATTCTGTAAAGCGTGAGCTTTTAGATATATACAGTGAGTTTACCTCATACGAGGAGAATGTGATGCACCGCTCGCTACGGGTTCATTTAAGTAAACATCGCCATTACGAATTTTTATATTAAATCCGCACTCCGGGCTACTGCAAACCCATGCCTTGTAATGTATTGGAGCGCCTTGACTACCAAAATCTGATAGAGGTAGAAGACTACCATCGTTACATTGTTTACAATTTGGCCAACTATTATCTTCCACG
>CAZSCD010000079.1:0-11513 GCA_964605345.1 uncultured Dehalococcoidia bacterium | reverse complement strand
TTGCCTCAAACAACCGTCTTTACGTTCTATGGCGTTCACACGAAGGTGATACATAGGGTATACAGGTTTGCATGAAGGATCACAATAGAGAATATTACGGAATTATTGGTACCGCAGGAAAATCAGACGGTCAATTCATATGGACAACTTCTATAGCACTAGATAATCAAAACAACATATATGTCAGCGACGAATACCTCAACCGCATCAGCATTTTTGATTCATCTGGTAAATTTCTAAAGAAATGGGGAACACCCGGTAACAAAACAGGTCAACTAAACGGACCATCTGGAATGGCGTTTGACTCAAATGAAAACCTGTATATTGTAGACCATAAGAACAATCGCATACAGAAATTTTCTCGGAACGGCGACTACATCAGTAGTTTTGGATCTGAAGGCAGTGATTATGGTCAAATGAAATTGCCATGGGGCATCACTATAGCACCTGATGATAACGTATACATAGCTGACTGGGGTAACAACAGAGTCCAGAGTTTTACTCCAAGCGGTAAATTCGTCACCTCAATCGGAATTTCTGGCAACGGCTATGGGGAATTACATCGACCATCCAGTGTTGCCGTAGACCAAGAAGGTTTTGTATATGTAGCCGATTGGGGCAACGATAGAATCCAAGTTTTCGATAAATACGGAAACTTTGTGGCAGCAACACTAGGTGAATCAACGTTGTCACCATGGGCACAAGAATATTTTAATGCCAATGTGGAGGAAAAAGAATTAAGAGACAAATCAAATCTAGAACCTAACATTAACTCTCTCAACGTAGCTACACGTGATAAATCCTATCACATAGAAAAATATTTCTGGGCACCTGTATCTGTAAAAATAGATACCTCCGGAAGAATCCTTGTTACAGATCGAAATAGACACAGAATTCAAGTTTACAAGCGAACACAGAACTATAAATAACAATTCATGCGCGACACATTATCTAACTATTGGTAGAGAAATAGTAACTCTTGTGCCTTTGTTTGGACTGATTCCCAAAGAAACCGATCCACCATGTAATTCAGCCTGTTGTTTAACCAAAGACAATCCTAACCCTGACCCCGATGCATTACTATTGGCACCTCGATTAAAACGTCCCATCACATAAGGTATCTCTGTTTTAGAAATACCTACACCATTATCATCAATTATTATTTTGACATACTTACCTTCAACTTCAGAATGAATGTCTATCTTAAGTTCGTTATTTGATAACATTGAATGAACTACAGAATTTTCAACCACGTTACGAAATAACACCATAAGACCTTCTCTCCATCCAAATATCAGTGGAGGAGGTGTTGGTAAATAAAGTTGAATGTCGATATCTTTCTCTTGATTCTTCTGGCGAGTAACCACATCCTGTATAAGCTGCGCAAAATCAATCTCTTCAAAAACATCATCTTCTGAAAGATCTCCGCGTGCCAAAAGCCTCAGAGATTCCAGTGTGTTAAGTAATCTATCTTCCTGATTAATCAAATCAGTAATAATTACTGCACGTTCATCAGCAGCCATACTTTCATATCTATCTAATAATTCTAAATTCATTCTCATACTCGTAAGTGGTGTTCTAAGTTCATGAGCAACATTTGAAGCAAATGCTCGTGATGAATCAAGCGCATTTGCTGTTTTTTGGGCGCTTATCTCCAGGCGCGAAAGCATCGCATTGAGACTTTTAGCTAATGTCACCACTTCGTTCGGGCCTAGGTTTTCTGGTATACGTTCCAATAAATCATCCGAATCATTCACATTTTCTGCGTGTTCACGAAGTCGACTAAGGGGGCTAAGAACAGTTCCAGTAAGCAACCAAGCACCAATTCCAGAAACAATAACAGCAATAATACCAACAGATATAAACCGTCTTCTAAAATCTTCCATAGTGGTACTGACGGAATCTCGGGAAGTGGCAGCTTGAATAGTGAGCTTGGTGCCACCAGTAAACAAAAGATTCATTACGGAGAGAGAAATCGGAGTATTGAATGTTTTAGTTAGTAACCTCCAATCTTCCCCATTTTCCTGAATAGTAGAAAATCCATCGTCAAGTGATTCTGATGGAAATTCTGGAAAGCCTTCAGTGTAAACAATTACCTCTTCATCAATAAGAATTTGGAATGGGATTTGCATGTCAAATAATCTTCTGGCAGATTGTCTAGTATCGTTTATGGATCTATTGAGATATAAAAAACGTTCCATGACTAGAATAGAAGTTATTGTTTCGGGTTCAGAAATCGCAGCAACTTGCCAGGTCAATTTTGCATCCAAGCGATTCCTAATGTCTTCCTCAGTGAATTGATGAATAACCCAACCAGCAATTAATACAATCGCAGCCGTTAAACCAAAAACTAGGAGGGTGACTCGGGCTTTAAAACTCAAATTCTTAACACAAACCCCACACCACGTACAGTTTCTATAATGCGAGGCCTCCCATCACGTTCCATTTTTTTTCTAATATATCCAACAAACACATCAACAACATTAGTGTCAACTTCAAAATCGTAGCCCCATACATATTCCAAAATTTGTGTTCTGCTTAACACTATATTGGGATTATTTGCCAACACATGCAGTAAATCAAATTCTTTTTTGGTCAACTCAAGGTAATAATCAAAATAACTAGCTATTCGCTTCATAGGATCAATCAATAATTCACCTACGTGGGTAACTTTAGTTTCAGTTGACTTATGCCTTCGCAAGAGAGCTCTAACACGAGCTAATAATTCGTCGAATGAAAAAGGCTTAATCAAATAATCATCTGCACCCGCCTCAAGACCGGATACACGATCGGCCACTTCATCTCTAGCGGACAAAACACAAATTGGAACATCTACCTTAATGCTACGTAGATATTTAGTTACTTCAATCCCATTAACCTCCGGCATATTGATGTCCAAAATCAATATATCCGGCAATCTTTTCTCTACCTCATCGATTGCAAAAGATCCGTTTGAGACTGTAGATACATCAAATCCCTCAAACCTCAGAGCTCTTTCAAGAGCTTCACAAATTGAAGGATCATCATCTGCTATCAAAACACGTGATGACATATAAAAAACCTCCAATTGGCAATGTATCAAACCATCACTGAGTTTTTACAAAACCCTTACCCTTATTCAATCTTTCAAGCTTAGCTTCAAATTCTTCCTGGGTAATCTCTCCACTATCTAATGCCTGTTGTATTTTGCTCTTGATAGCTTCCACATCTACTGACTTCCCGTGACCATCTGCATTAACGTACGCAGCGCCTCCAATCAAACCGAATAAAGTGACCGTCACTATAATCCCAGCAACCATCATTTTAATCTTGTTTAAACTTGTCATAACCTTACTCTCTTCTAAACTCTCTTCTAAAAATTCAAGAAACTCAGACACATCACTAACATCTTGATGTTAACAACAATTCCTAAGGAAGCCCTGTGATATTTCTAAGATTTTATTGAAATTACGAATCATTACATGTCCAAATATTACAATCTAACTAAACCCAATCGTACTACAATTCCATTATTAACAGTAGTTAATTTTATATACATGTTACATCTTACATCGAGACTCTATTTTAACTCCAGTTTTATTCGATGAGATCCATTAATGTAACTCCAAATTTCAATACTATGGTACCTATACAACTTGCAGGTATGATACGATGAATCTCGGGATGAGTTACTTTACATCTTTAGGTTTTTAGATTTAATTTAGCAACTAAATTGCATTAATTCATAGGTAGGTAGTAAATGACGATTTATAAAGTAGCAGTAATTCGTGGAGATGGAATAGGCACAGAAGTAGTTGAGGAAGGGTTAAAAGTTCTGAAAGCAGTATCAGAAGAATTCCCTTTCAACTGGGAATTTAACGAATTTCCATGGGGTTCTGAATATTACATTAAACATGGACAAATGATGCCCAAAGATGCCTTAGATATTTTAATTTCTTACGATGCCATTTTTCTCGGAGCAGTCGGTCATCCAGACATTCAAGACCACATAACGTTAAACGGGCTATTGTTACCAATTAGAAGACGATTCGATCAATACGTTTGTCAGCGCCCAAGCATTCTTTATCCTGGAATATCATCACCCCTCGCTGATAAAAATCCATACGATATAGACATAGTTGTCGTAAGAGAAAATACAGAAGGAGAGTATGCTAATGTTGGAGGATTTCAATATATGGGGTTCTCTGAGGAAATTGGCGTACAAACAGGAGTGTTTACTCGTAGAGGTTGTGAAAGGGTAATTAAATATGCCTTCGAACTTGCAAGAAAAAGAGGACGTAAAAAACATTTGGCTTCCATTACGAAATCGAATGCACAAGGATACGGGATGATAGTATGGGACAGAGCTTTTCAGCGGATATCTTCAGATTATCCCGACATTGAAACGACCTCCTTGTTAATCGACGCGGCGGCGATGGACTTTATCCGAAAACCCGAAATGTTTGACGTGGTCGTAGCAAGCAACTTATTTGGAGATATACTTACAGATATTGGAGCAATAATCACCGGAAGCATGGGGTTAGCATCAAGTGCAAATTTAGACCCCGAGAAACGATTTCCTTCAATGTTTGAACCGGTACACGGAAGTGCACCAGACATTATGGGCAAAGGAATAGCCAATCCCATGGCTCAAATTCTCACAGGTGCCATGATGCTTAACCATTTTGGGGAAGATGCAGCAGCAAAAACTATAGAGGATTCTGTCAAAACTATACTAGACAAAGGTAAAATAATGACTCCTGACCTTGGAGGAGAATCGTCAACTGAAGCTGTTGGAAATGCGATAACAGACGCACTAGGCAACTAATATGATAAGTGAATAAAGATATTTGTGTCCTCTATAAATTTATTTGTATTACGTCACATACTATAACTGTTCATACTTTTGTCAAATCAACCAATTTAAGATAATTCAAAGGACCTAAGTGGCCAATTGAAAGCACAAATTCTAGCTTTAGCAGGAGGCATTGGTGGAGCCAAACTATCCCTGGGACTCTCCAAATTACTTGCAGGGGAACAATTAACGATAGTTGTAAACACTGGAGATGATGAAAATTTCTATGGGCTACATGTATCTCCAGACCTTGACACTATGATGTACACATTAGCAGAAGTAATTAACCCTAAAACTGGTTGGGGAATTAAAAATGACACTTTCAATCTCCTTAAACAACTGAATAAATATCATGAACAAACTTGGTTCAATCTAGGAGACAAAGATTTAGCAACACACATACATCGCACGAATCTCATAGAATCTGGACACTCTCTTACTGAAATATCAATCAAATTATGTCGAGACTTTGGGGTTATGCACAAAATAATACCAATGACAGACCATAGAGTTCGCACCATACTTGAAACCGATTTGGGCACGCTAAGGTTCCAAGAATATTTCGTCGAGCGCAAATGTAAACCTAAAGTTAGATCCATTCGATTTGATGGAGCAAATATAGCTATGCCTTCAAGCACCTTCGTAGAATCTCTATCACTATCAAATGCATTGATATACTGTCCATCTAATCCTTATTTAAGTATAGATCCAATATTAGCCGTATCTGGTGTAAAAGAAATGATAAGAAATTTCAAGGGACCTAGAATTGCCATCAGTCCAATCATTGGAGATTCTGCACTACGAGGACCAGCAGCCAAAATGATGGTAGAATTTGGGATAGAACCTTCATGTGTAAGTGTAGCCAAAAAATTCCAAGATATATGCGACATATTCGTAATAGATGAATCAGACAAACGTCATGTGAATACGATTAGATCATTTGGATTACAGGTTGAGACATTCAATACAATCATGTTATCAAATGAAGATAAAATTGATTTAGCGCGCAGGATTCTAAAAGTTGTCGAATTATACTAACTGTAATACTCAAACAAAACTGGCAGCTGTAATACCAATAAAAACTCTGCGTTTATCTAAAACTAGACTAGCAGTATCTTTAGGGTTAAAAGAAAGAATCTCATTAAGCTTAAATTTACTTAAGAATGTGCTTGAATCCGCAGTTAAATCATCACTAGACAGGGTTATAGTATTAGGCAGTGATTACGAAGTAAAAAAACTAACCTTAGGGTTGGGTGCTGAATGGATGGTAGACAATGGAAGAGGACTAAACTGTGAATTGAATTTAGTCATAGACAAGCTGTCAAGATCTAACGTAGCATCTATTTACATAGCCAGTGACTTGCCACTTTTAACAACATCCGATATAGAAATTTTAATAACGAAATCTGAACATGGTAAGATGATAACTCTTTGTCCAGCTATGCAAGACAATGGTACAAATGGGCTATTAATACCTCCAGATACTAATTTTGAACCATTGCTTGGTTATAACAGTTTTCCACGTCACGTGGAAGCGGTTAAGTTAAACAAGTTGACGTATGCAAAATGTAGTACCATAGGATGGGGAATGGATGTAGATTCTCCTGCAGATCTTGAAACCATTACGTGTATTCAATCTGACCTAGGAGAAAAGGCTTTTAAAAAAGAATTTGTAAAGAGAGACGTTGATTGAAATTCGGAGTCCTACTACCAACCAGATTACTCCTGCTAACCAATCCTCAACCATCTAACATAAACTCACTCGTGGAAATTGCGGAGGCAGTTGAAAACGCTAATTTGGACTCTGTATGGGTGGGTGACAGCTTAACAGCCAAGCCAAGGCTAGAACCTTTATCTGTACTAGCCGCTATAGCAACCAGAACTAAACGTGTAAGAATTGGAACCGCAGTAATGTTGGGCGCATTACGCCACCCAGTGCTTTTAGCACACTCAGCTGCTACGGTAGACTTCATGTCTGGAGGCCGCCTAGTACTTGGATTGGGCATTGGAGGAGCTTTTAATAAAGCACAGCAACAAGAATGGAAAAACGCTGGAATCGATCCTGTTAGCAGATCTACACGCTTTGAAGAAGTTACAAAACTGGTTAAGCGTCTCACTCGGGGAGAAACGGTAACATATGATGGGCGTCATTTCTCTATAGAAAACGTGAAGATTTCACCAACATCTCCAAACCAAAATGGCACACATATTCTAGTAGCATGTCATTGGCATGCTGGTAAAGACCGTCAATTCTTACGCGCCGCTACATTAGGTGACGGTTATATTTCTATCTCAGACCAACCTGATGAATATGCGAAAGTTACTGCACGAGTCAAAAAACATGCCATCGAACATAATCGTAACTTCAATCTGATGGAACGAGCATTCTACATGACAATAAATCTAGATGATGATCCGAAATCCGCCTCAACAGAAGCGGATAAATTCCTGAATTCATACTATGGTATGAACATATGGAAAGATAAATGGGGTCCATATGGTCCATCCGAGCTGGTAATTGAACAAATCCATCGATATATGGCAGTTGGAGCACAAACCATCATAGTACGATTCGCCAGCTTTAACCAAAAACGCCAACTAGAAACTTTTCTCAATAAAGTGGTCCCAGCTTTTTAAAATCTCCCACTTAAAGAATTATATATACTTATGATGTACTCAGTAACGATATTTATTTCTTTTAAACCTTGACAAACCATACCAATCTGATATAGGGTTCTTCAATGGCTTTAAGTTCAGTAACTCAAGGCCGCTTCTTGTTTTATTGAAAACTTGTTTATACGAATTGTTTTAATAACAAGCAAACGCATAATAAGCATCTATTAAGGAGGAAATGATGAAGGTTCATCATAAGAATATCAGGATGCTCTTAGGTTTGGCTGTTGCAGGAGTGTTTATTGCTGCGATGGCATGTACAACCAAAGAGGTTCCTGTTGAAGTCATTAAGGAAGTGGTGGTAGAAAAAGAGGTGGTGGTAGAAAAGGTTGTTGAAGTACCTGTTGAAGTAGAGGTGGAGAAGGTTGTTGAAGTCGAGAAGGAAGTAGTGGTTGAGGTTGAGAAAGAGGTAATAAAAGAAGTGGAAGTGGTCACGGTAGTAGAAAAAGAAGTAGCCGTGGAAGTGGAGAAGGTCGTCATAGTTAAAGAAGACATCTCCTACCCACTAGCCGGTAGTACATTAATAGCAGCAGCTGTTGATGTTGGACCCCCACTATACAAACGTAACCAAGCTCCAGAACCAACCATAACCTATCCATACTACTTTGGTATGGCGGAACATTTGGTTGACTATGATGGCCAACGATTACTAACTCCTATGTTGGCAAGCGCATGGACCCTTGATGAAGTTGGAGTTCAATTCACAGTAAGAAACGACGTGCCATGGCATGATTCGTCTTACGGTCAGTTTGTTACTCCTGAAGACTTGCATTTCTCCTATACAGAAATGACAAAAACTCTTAACGGTTGGATCACCGAGTACTACATCCCTCAGTGGGAGAACCAACGTGTTGATGGCCAGCAACTCAAATGGGATTGGGCAGCTGGTACGACACTGACCTGGGCTGTTCCTGCCCGACACGCTGGTTCTGGTGTTCAAGCTGAAAACCAATCCTTCTTTGACGAAGTTGGTATGGACACTGCTATTACAACTCCTTTAGGAACAGGTCCATACAAGATCACATCTCACAAAGCTGACGACACTGTCTTAATGGAAGGTGTGAAAAACCACTGGAGAATGGATCCTGGATTTGAAAACGTTGAGATTCTTGAAATCCCAGAATCAACCACACGTGTTGCTATGTTAGTATCTGGTGATGCTGACATAACATTAGTTGGAACCCCTCTAATTGACCAAGTAGCAAACGTACCTGGTATGCAATACCACTTCGCGAAGTTTGTTAGAGGAACTGGTGCAACTGTTCACATGGGTGGTAACTGGAGAATTCGAATTGACCAGTTGACTGGTGAACCAACTATATCTACCTATGATGATTCAAAACCATGGGTAGGAACACTAGACGATCCAGCAGAAATGGAAAAGGCTCTTTTAGTTAGAAAAGCTTTCACGGTTGCAATTGACCGTGACGCTCTTAATGACTCGATACTAGGTGGTACTGGTTGTATTGCCTACGCAGTCATGATTGACATCTGCAGTTCACGACACCAAGAACGTTGGGAAAACCCATATGATCCTGACTACGCCCGAGAACTACTCGCAGAAGGTGGCTATCCTGACGGTTTCGATCTAACAGTCTGGATTCCTTCAGGTGACACAAATGAGACGTTCGTAGAAATAGGACAAGCGATCGTCAATATGTGGGGACAGGTTGGAATCAGAGCTAACATTGACGGAGCTGGATACGCAGTAAGAGGAAACGAGTTAGCACACGGCCGACAAATGAACGATGTCTGGCTAGGTGACTGGGGTGGCCCTAGAGTTAACTTCGAGGTCTGGACCGGATACATAGCTTGTTTCGATACTACAATTGAGTACAGCTGTGGTTATGACTTCCCAGAAGCTTATGACATACATGCTAGACTAGTTAACGAAACAGAAGAAGAACCTGCATGGGAAGTGATCACAGAGTTCTTGGACTTTGTCCACGACGAGTACCTTTCCTTCAGCACGGTCTTCTGGTTTGACCCATATGTAGCAGGCCCAAGAGTCGCATCTGATAGTCTTATGTCTGCAACTGGTAAGAACTTCCCAGAAATTGAAAGCTTCAAGCCAGCATTAGACTGGGACTGGTAAAAACTATCCGCACAAAAATTTAGGATAATGTAAAAACAGCTACTGGCCGAGATAATTAAAGGGCCAGTAGCTGTTTTTATTTGTAACTTCTTGTACTTAAATTTATGATAGATTTAAAAGATAAAGTATCCTTGATCACTGGAGGAGCTACAGGAATAGGTAAAGGTATCTGCTCCGTTTTAGCAAAACAGGGATCACACATAGTTGTATGTGACATAAATATCCTAGGTGCTGAATGTGTTGCCTCCGAACTATCCACGCCAGAACGTCACGCCATCGCAATACACACAGATGTTACATCTAAAATATCTGTAGAGAAGATGGTCAATAAAGTCATTAAAACATTCGGTCAAATCGACATAGCCATAAACAATGCTGGTGTTATCAATGACAATTGGAATCTAAATTTAGCAGTCAATCTAAGAGGTGTAGTTAACGTTTCTAATGCAATTAGTCCATACATGAAAAAACGCAAGTATGGCAAGATTATCAACGTTACTTCGACTGCAGCACGCCAAGGTAAGGCAGGATCCGCGGCATATGATGCTTCAAAAGCAGCTGCACTAAGCTTTACGCAGTCCACGGCACTACTTTTGGCTCGCTATAATATAAACGTCAACGCTATCTGTCCAGGCAATGTATTCACATCAATGTCTAGCTCTAGAGTTCACAAAAAGGCATCCGCTCAGGGAATTGACGATAAAGAATATTTCGAAAATATGGCAAAAACCAACATTCCTCTCAAACGTGCACAAACTCCAGAAGACATAGGGAACCTAATAGCATTTCTGGCTTCAGAAGATTCATGCAACATTACAGGTCAAACCATCAACATTGACGGCGGACAACGATTGGATTAGAAATGACTGAAATCATCAAATGTTAAGTAGCCACACCCATGAGTCGGGCTATATTGTCACCCAATATTTTGTCCTGATCACTCGAACTAAGAAAATCACAAACTGATCTCATGTGATCCTGGCACTGTTTATACGTATAAAACCGCATTACCATAGGTATGTCTGTACCCCACATCAATCTATCAACTCCTACTCGATCAACCAATTTTTCCATGGTACTCCTAACCTGCATCATCGGATAATCCCAAACACCTCCTAGAAATATCGCAAACAGAATTTGTAGATAAAAATTCGGGTTACCAAGAGGTAATGCATCAAATATCTCGTCAGGTATGTTAAGTTCATCATTCTCAATAAACACACGCCAGAACAAACCATGTGTCAGTACAACTTTAACGTCCGGATAATTGTTCATCCAATGACGAAGTTTAATAAGTTCAGTGATCAATCCATTAATCGAACCTCCCCTGTTTTGTAAGGATGAAAAACTAGGAGTTATAAATAATGGAACCTCCAAACTTGTCAAAACGTCCCAATACGGTTTGAAATTGTTCTTATCCCAGTTTTCTTGTTGCCCGTACAAAGACATATGGTCAGGTAAAAATTGCAACCCATGTAAACCAAGCTCACATATAGCTCTTTGAAGCTTTGATATAGATGTTTCCATATCTCGTTGTATAAGCCACTCTTCAACATAAGCGAGGCCCTGCAATCTATCAGGGAAATCACGAATGCATTCTGCAATAAAATCATTGGAAATGCCCATGTACGGCGTTCTATGTAAAAGAGCTCTATCAACATTAGCATAGTCCATCTCTGCAATAAGGTTTTCTGCCCCATAAGACATGTTCACCACTGATGGAGGCATATATTGTTTTACATAGGGTTCTCCATTAACTGTCCACTCAAACCTACCATAAGAAGTAGGCTTAAAGTTGGCATCTTTGAGAGCATCAAAATCCCAACCTTTTTGAATATCAATAAGGCCAGATTCATCAGATCTAATACGATCACGTTTACGCCAAACAGGTTGAAAATGTTGGCCTATCCC
>CAZSCD010000078.1:0-3152 GCA_964605345.1 uncultured Dehalococcoidia bacterium | reverse complement strand
GCGAACATTACGAGTTACAACAGACTCACCAGGCAAGGGTTTCATGACATCAGAGAGTGCCATAAGCATTCCATCTCGCTCAAATACTTGCCGCTGGTGTGCGTAGTAAATCTTCGGTAATTCGATGTTTTCTGCTGCGATATATCTCCAGATATCCAGTTCTGTCCAATTTGATATAGGGAAGACGCGCATATGTTGTCCTGGGTTGATGTTTCCGTTGTAAAGAGACCATATCTCTGGACGTTGATTACTTGGATCCCATTGTCCAAATTCATCTCGTAGAGAATAGATTCGTTCTTTGGCACGTGAACGTTCTTCATCTCTTCTGGCACCACCTAATACCGCAGTGAATTTCTCATTTTTGATGGTTTGCAAGAGTACTGGTGTCTGTAGTCGATTTCGCGATGAATTACCATTAGGAGGAGCGGAAATGCGTCCATTAGATATAGCTTCTTCGACTGATCCAACAACCAAGTCTATGTTTAATTGACTTACCACATTATCCCTAAAGGCAATAACTTCTGGAAAATTGTGACCGGTGTCTATATGCACTACAGGGAACGACAAATTTGCTGGATGTACAGCTTTAATTGCTAGATGTAGTAATACGGCTGAGTCTTTACCACCTGAGAAAAGAAGGGCTGGTCGATCGAATTCAGCAACAACTTCTCGGATTATATGTATCGATTCCGATTCCAAATCAAGAATACGTTTGGATCCTGATGGTTCGGAGGAATTTACAATTGAGTTGGTCATGAATCTCCTTTATGTAAATAAAATCACGAGGCTATTCTTACTAATATGTACTCGATTTAATAGAGTGTAATCCACATTCCTTAGCGGTCTGATTTGATTCCCACCACCAACGACCAGAACGAGGGTCTTCATCTGGTTTTATAGACCTAGTGCATGGAGCGCATCCGATAGATGGATATCCTTGATCGTGTAATTTATTGTATGGAATGGAGTTTTTGTCCACGTAGTCACGTATTTGACTGAAAGTCCATCTGGCCAGAGGATTTATTTTGTAGCATGTATGTGGATCGTCCCACTCTATAATGGGAGTTGTAGTGCGGCTTGTTCCTTGGTCTCTACGTAGACCAGTTATCCATGCTTTGACAGAGGCTAAAGCGCGTCCCAATGGTTCTACTTTGCGGATGTGACAGCAAGCAAGCCGATTTGATATGCTTCTGTAGAAAAGATTGAACCCATGTTCTTCTACCATTTGGTTTACGTCATCAAGGTTTGGTTGATGTATTTCGATATTAGTCCCATAGCGTTTTTTGACCTCATCGATCACTTCATAGGTTTCAGTTGGCAATCGCCATGTATCTATGGTAGCTAATCGTGCTTGCGGATTAATATTCCAGAACATGTCGAATAAAACTACATCTTCTATCCCAAAACTGGACATTTGTATGACTTTATTTCCAAAATGTTCATTCGCCCAGACTAGGACGTCTTGAGGTTGAGATACTTCAAATTGTTTGTTGAGATAATCTAGGTCTTGTTTGTTTAATTGTTTTGATTCAGATATTGCCATTTTTGTTCCTTATGCCGTGATTGCTGAAGTTCAATTGGGCAATAAAAAACCCCCACTCTCTTCTGGTCTGACGCGGGGGTTACAGGAAGTTACTGTTGTCGGTTAACGAACTACGCACCTACCCCCGAGGTAGGACAACAACAGTAGCGTTTTTTTGACATCATTATATTCATTTCGCGCCTATGGTACAGAAATTATTCCTATTAGTCAATTTGTCTCCAAGTCGTTTTGTATTCAATATTTGAATTTGCATTACATTCAATAAATGAAGAGGACTCAGGAAATCCATACAGTTACTTCGAAGGTTACATATTCCCTATCCATCTTGAAAATTCTCGTTATTTAGGTACTATTCTATTAATGATGGATTACTGTATTTTTCGTAGGCTTTTCTGTGTAATGAAGATTGACGAGAAAATGACGAATAATATAATTGCTTGTGTAGCTAGAGCTATTTGTCCTCCATAGTGTTGGACTATCAAACTTGCTGGTAGAGTTCCCAGAGGAACCATACTGAAGTTCATCATAAAAAGACTACTAACCCTGCCCCTATATTTATCGTCGACTTTTTGTATCACAATTGATTGTGATAATGTGAAATTCCCTGCATATCCTAGTCCAAATACTAACATAATTAAACTAGCAATCCAGAAAACCGGGAATATTGCAAGTAACATTAAGCATAAAGATGTCAGTAAAGAAGTTACAATTAATGCTTTTCCCCGATTCCAATCTCCAACATACGCGACATATGAAGACCCTATTAATGATCCTACTCCTATCAAGCTTATAAGTATTCCAAGAGCTTCGGGCCCTCTACCATACATATCAACTACATAAACAGGTAATAGAAATTCGAACGGCATTGCTATCAGAGCAAAACTAAAAGTAACAGCAAATATGGGTAGCAACATTTTATTGTTAAAGAGGTAACTCATTCCATCCTTTATCTCCGAAGCGACGTTAGTTTCGTGTTTTACACTATTTCTAGTTGGTGTGGTTACTTTTGAAGTTAGTAACACTGAAGTAAATGTAAATACTGAAATAGTGTAATATAGAAATGCAGGGCCCATGAGTGCGTACAGAAGGCCTGCAATTGCGGGGGTTATCATCATTGTCAAACTAAATCCGCCCGTGAAAAGAGCCATTGCGTTAGTAATGTTTTCTTTTCCTACGATTTGAGGGACAATTGCTTGTCGTGCTGGCATAGTGAAGGCGAAAATCATTCCTCTGAGGATGGCTGATGCCAGTAAGTGGAACCATGTCAGTGTATTTGTGGTGATTGATATAGCAATAAACAGTACAAGTAAAGCCGCCGCTGTTTGACCTATTTGTATTAGTTTTTTTCGGTCCATTCTGTCTGACATAGCCCCTCCAAATAGACCGAAAAAAAGAGTGGGCAAAGCTGATCCAGCTGTGATAACCCCAAGGATAAATGCGGAATTAGTCAGATCATAAGCAAGATATCCTCTAGCCAGGAGTTGCATCTCAAAGCCAGTCATTTGAGCAATCAGACCCAAAAACAGATACCTGAAATCTCGGTTACTTAGAGACCTAAATGTGTGGGATAAGTGATTTTTATTAGGCATTACAGATCAAATAACTTTAC
>CAZSCD010000077.1:0-3133 GCA_964605345.1 uncultured Dehalococcoidia bacterium | reverse complement strand
GAGAATATTCATATGGCGATTATACTTATCAATGGGTTGGTTGCTTTGAAGCGTTTGGTGAACACCTTTGTGAACTTTTAAAGCTCTATTTAATTGTAATTTAAATTTTTTTACTAACTTCATACAGTTTTTATTGTGTGTCACGCCTTGATTTTTATCATTAGTTATTTGCGCGTGAACCATAGCTGTCGAACACAAGAAAAACAAGGTTAGGCTTAACGTTAATCTTTTAATATTTTCCATTTAAATATCATCCTAAAAGTTCTTAGATTATCAATTTAAGTTATTTATACTATCGGACATAAGATCCCTCGCACTCACAAAATAATGCTAAAGCCAAAGACCATTTATAAACATACTTTAATAACCATTTACAAATAATAAATTTAATTATTAAATGTTGTCAAAAAACAAAATTACTCCTGAATTTAGCTTTCCTTTTGTTTTTTTGTAAATTAGTTACAAATGTATAGTATCAATTCTCACAATTTTCAAGCCCAAACCCTATGGTTTTCCCTTGAAGTAAGTAGATTTTTGGACTTGGCCTGCAATTTAGTACTGGTTGAAGTGGTAATAAGCTATTTTACAAGGTGGAATGCCCAAACTTGTAGCATTTTTTTTAAAGAAATGACAATAGCTCTCCTAAGTCAATTGGTGATATGATTGAAATGATACAAATTGGAGATTCTCCGTTGGACAATCACTTCTTCGAAAAAAATCTTACCTTACTTAAAAATCACCTTTCCGAACCTATAGATCTTAAAAGAAGTCTCTCTGGAAAAATCACCACTATTCATGCGAATTCTGGGCAACTGACTGTTCAATACGAAGGCATTTTACTGCATAGTAAATACGATCCAAATAAAGAAGGTATTGATTTTGCCAAAAATATCAAACCTGGTAGCCGAATATGCCTGTATGGATTCGGTTTGGGTTATCATCTGGAACCCTTACTGGAAAAGATCGGTCCGGACGGTTTTCTACTTGTAATAGAACTTAATCCAGACATTCTTGCCGCAGCTATGAAGCTAAAAAATCACACCCAACTTTTTAACAATAACCGTTTCAAATTAATTTTTGGAGTGAATGAGTTCGATGTATCGAATACTATATCAAAAGAAATGCAGCGAATCTCCGAATCTGAATCAGACCGACTAGAGATTTTATTTCATGCCCCATCATTCAAATGTTTACCTAAAAATTTTCCGGCGCTCAAAAATGCTTTGGAAGTATTATTATTGGAACGCAGGTTTCCATCTATATTTCGCGATCTGGAGCAAGGTAATTACTGCCTTAATGAAGAGAAAATTAAAATCTCACCAGGGATTAACTCTTTAAAAAATGCACATATTGGAAAACCTGCCCTTATGATAAGTGCAGGCCCCTCTCTCGATTCAGTCTTACCCTACCTTAACCACCTACAAGGGCACTTGATTTTAGCTTGCGTTGATACAGCTTTCCCTGCTCTTTTAAAAAATAACATAAGCCCTGAATATGTTTTTTCTCTCGACCCACAAATAGATAGCGCTTTCTTTTTTGCCGACTATAAAAAAGGTTTGACCAAACTTATTTATACACCCACAGCAAATCACAATATTTTAAAAGATTATCCTGGGGAATATTATGTAGTTTACAAAGAAGGTAAAAATCTTTCAAATTATGAACAATATAAAACAAAGGGAACCACGCAAGCCGGCGGTTCAGTAGCGTGTCTTGGCTTAGACGTTTTAATTCAATTCGGATGCGAACCTATCTTTTTGACTGGACAAGATTGTGCTTTACCCGAAAAACGTTATTATTCAAAACATACCCAGTTCAACCAAAAGCTATTCTCCAAGATTTCTGGAATCTTCCAGCTCGAAAAACTTCATAAAGATAAATTCTATGAAAAAAAATTAATGGAAGTGATTAATACGTATGGAACTGCAATCACTACCGACCAAGTTATGTACAGTTATATACGTAACCTTGAAGAAATAGCAAGCCAACATAAAAAGACTCGGATATACAATATATGCTCGCAAGGAGCCGCTATTGAAGGTGTTAATTCTTTGAACTCGATCAGCGAATTAAAGCGCTGGTTTTCATAGTCTTTAAATATATGAAATCCTTAAAATATCTACCTCATTTTGGACTTTTAGCACTTATCATTTTTTTAATTAAAGACACACCCATGATCGCAGAAACATCTTCAAACATAAAAAACCAATTGCAGCAAAGCGATGGTAGCCATAAAGAGGTTAGTAACAATCAAAACATTCCCCAACAAGAAAAAGAAAAAAGGATGGGAATCTTTCACTACAACGAGGGCAACAAAAACTTTAAGGAAGGTCGGTTCGACGAAGCAATTACAAATTACAACAAAGCGCTGCATCATAATCAGAGTTTTATAGAAGCAACTATAAATTTAAGTAATGCTTATATGCAAAATTCAAACTATGATAAAGCTTTGAAAATATTGAAGAAGGGAATGTTGTTGGATTCAAAAAATCCACACATCCATTACAACTATGCCTGCTATTATTCTTTAATGGGAAAACCCAAAACAAGTTTAGAAATGTTGAAAATTGCGATTCATTTTGGTTTTAATCAGTTAGATCAAATCGAAAGAGATCCGGATCTCCACAAACTTAGACAATCTCCGGAATTCAAAAGCTGGTCTACCAAACCTAGGATCTAAATTTATTTTATGGGAATGAGTGTGACCTGCCCTGTTGGATTGATTATTAGACCCACTTCACCATTGAGCAATGACAACATAGGTTTACCAATGCATTCTTTTCTCCAGCCCTGTAAAAGAAAATGCTCATCCATATTCAGTTTTTGTTCAAAGTGAATCGCAAACGAATGAATTCGTTTGCGATCAGCAAGAACAGGGGGTTCGATCTTTAATTCTTCAGATCGAATTTGAACAAATGCAGATAACAACTCTTCTATACCACGAGTTGTAGAATGACCATCGGATTCCGGAAGTATGGGTAATTTATCTTCAGGCACTTCGTTCCCGCGTTTAACCGATTCTATGATAGCTTTTCCACTTTTACTGACTTCCTTATGGTGAAACCCTCTAAGTGAAGAAAGATCTTTAACATTAGTGGGCATTTTCCTGGCAATTTCCAAAAGGGTTTCATCT
>CAZSCD010000076.1:0-3751 GCA_964605345.1 uncultured Dehalococcoidia bacterium | reverse complement strand
TTCATGTTTCAAGAGATAGACTTCGTATTTTAAACTGTATAATAATGACGAAATAGACAAACTAGTTCTTTGTTTTCATTTAACGTTGTTTCTAATTTTCATAGTCCCACAAACCACGTGTACCTATATCAACACCACCATCAACAGTCAAGGTCTGACCTGTTATCCAAGATGATTCATCACATGCAAAAAACAGTGCCGAATAGGCAATGTCTTGTGGGAATCCAGTACGTTTAAGAATCGCTGCTGCAGGAGATATGGCTTCTCCTTCTAATCTACCACGAAATAAACCAGCCATGATGGTATTAACACGTATATTGTCTGAATAAAATTCTTGAGCAAGGTTTTGAGATAAACCAATAACCCCACTTTTGGCAGCTCCATATGCAGCATTACCTGCCTGTCTAACATTCAAGCTTGCGGCAACTGAAACTATAGATCCTCCACCTTGATTCTTCATGATCGGTCTAACAGCCTGGGCAAGATTGTAAAAACTATTCATAGTATTGCTAACGGTTGTATTCCAGAATGTTTCATCAATTTCGTCGAAACTTCTGTTGGGATCAAAATTGCCTCCAGCTGCTGAATATACTATATCTATGCGGCCATATTCCTCTAAAACTTTTCTGACCACAGCTGTGGCTTCAGATTTCACCGAAACATCACCAGGTATTACCAAGCAAGTCCCTCCCATAGACAAAATTTGAGAGGATGTTTCATCCAAACGTTCTCGTCCTCTAGCATTTAACGCTACTTTGGCTCCTTCCTGTGCAAACAAAAGAGACGTAGCCCTACCCATATTCTGCCCAATGCCAGCTAAAAGTGCGACCTTATTCTCAAGTCTCATATTATCTTTCTCAGTTTAGAAATTAACTCCAATATTGAAATTAGTAAGCATACTTTTGTTTCATAAACTATACAGGACATTAGAATGTATTAAACCAAGTAACATATATCATTATATAGTTCCTATAACACCAGATCGAAAGTCTATCAAGTAGTATAAAATTTAACATTGCCCGAAATTAATTATTACTAATGTCCAATGTCATTCTATTGTTTGAAACATATAGATTCTATACCATTAATTATATCTACATGCCAATAAACATTATACGGGGTAATTAAATGAATAAAAACTTGTTCGATTTAAGTGGGAAAGTCGCCATTGTAACAGGAGGAAATGGAGGAATTGGGTATGGAATATCTGTGGGATTAGCACAAGCAGGAGCTAATATCATGATTGCAGCACGTAATCAGGAAAAAATTGACTCGTCTTTAGGGAATCTACGTAAACTCAACACGAAATCGTCTGGTCTAACCGTTGACGTTACAAACGAAGATTCTGTTATTAATATGGTAGATCAAACAATAAACGAATTTGGTAAAGTAGATATTCTTATAAATAACGCAAGCATGACTATTAGAAAAACTCCAGAACAATATTCATACTTTGAATGGCAAGAAATACTTAATGTAAACCTAACAAGCACGTTCTTGTGTTCACGCACTGTTTATCCACATATGGCCAAATCACATAATGGGAAAATAATAAACATTGGATCTATGACTTCAATTTTTGGACACGATTTAGCATCGGCATATGCAGCAAGTAAAGGTGGCGTTACTCAATTAACTAAAAGTCTGGCGATAGCTTGGTCAAAAGACAACATACAAGTTAATTCAATATTACCTGGATGGGTAAACACAGATCTCACATACCCTATAAGATCTCAACCTGATATGAGAGATAGATACGACTTAATATCTTCACGCATACCTCAAAGACGGTGGGGTGATCCAGAAGATATCGCTGGAACAGCTATTTTTCTATCCAGTGACGCATCAAATTATGTGACCGGAGTTTCTATACCAGTAGACGGTGGTTACTCAATTTTCTGATATCCAATAATTTCGTACAGGTAATAATCTAACCATCTATCTAACCATCTATTAAATTTTTTATTATTGGAACTATTTTACCAAGTCCATCGACCTTTAAGTTCATCATTAACAACTGAACCTTCCGGCCAACCACCTTTATGCAATTCTACAATATTACGAGCAGCACCAAGGCTCATAGTCTTTCTAGACATATGATCATTCCCTGCCATATGTGGAGTAAGAATGACGTTATCTAATTGTGTCAATGGATTGTCTGGACTAATTGGCTCTTGTTCAAAAACATCCAATCCAGCACCTGCTATCAATCCAGACTTCAATGCATCTATCAAATCAGATTCAACTATTAGACCCCCTCTGGCAGTATTAACTATAGATGCGTCTGATTTCATTAGGGTTAGTTTTTCTTTATTAACCATACCGAGAGTTTGATCCATTAGTGGGCAATGTAAACTAATATAATCTGATTTCCTAAACAAATCATCCAGAGATATCAAATCAATACCATGTTCTTTCACAAATTGTTGGTCTGGCATTGATTCAGTTGCCACTACATCCATATTCATGTTTTTTCCCATAACTGCCAAATGTTTTCCTATACGACCCAAACCCACAACACCTAAAATGCTACCTCTAATAGGGCTACCAAAACTATTTAGCCACGATCCAGAACGCATGGTTATATCGTTATTACGTAGTGACTTTGCTAAGGCAAAAATTAATGACATTGCATGTTCTGCTACCGCTTCATAGTTTCCTTCTGGAGTAATAGTGACAACTATATTGTTATCTGTGGCCGCATCTATATCTACTCTATCAAATCCCACACCACGACGGGCAATGACACGAAGATCTGGTAAATTACTGAGGATTTTAGAGGTGTACTGTGTACCCCATGCAATGGTAGCTGATGCACCCTGTAAGGTTTCTATAACTTCATCATCACTTCTCAAACCACGGGAAAACTGATCATCATTAACCAAATTGATTTCAAATCCGTTTTCCTTAAGTAGCTTCAAGTACGGCTCATCTATAGACACTCCTGTACTAGATCCAATGAGCACCTTAGTCATAAAATATTCCTCCCATCTCTTAGAAACATAAGCGTATTCACCAACAATATCAAAGAAGCCAACTATGACTGTATCTACAAATTCCAGCTACGTTTTATAGTTTGCAAAGTATATTTCACTGTCTCTGAAGCATCAATAACCCCAGCAAATACTTCGTCATGAATTGGTCTTGCTACCCAAGCAAGGCGTTCTTCTTCAGATTGCCACAAACTAATAACTTCATATGTAGTTTCTGGAGTTGAAGCACCTAGTTTTGCAAGTTCATCATCTGGAAAAGGTTCTAACAATCCAGCACTCAAGAAACCCGGTTGTTCTGACATTGCAACTAGCCATTTGTTACAAATAGCATCTGTAAGATCTTTTTCTCTACCTGGTTTAGGTGTTAAGTAAACGTGAAGTGAAATCATGTATGCCTCCTAAACATTTAACTGAAATGCCTCTTTAGCTGTACCTCCCAACACCATAGCTTCGTCTTTTTCTTCAAGTCCTATCGCTCGAATAGTTTCCAACATAACCGGTACATTGGCAGCCAAATCAGTTCCTAACATTACGCGGTCTGCACCTAAGGTATCTACCATACCTCCTATGTTGTAAAAAGCACACCAAGAAGGTTCCAAATAAACCTGAGAGTATGTCTGAGCTATAGCAATTGCTTCACCACTAAAAATACCGTGCCCTGCATGAGCTAAAATCACTTTGACTTTAGGGAAATTCCTAAGCTGTGAAGCTACTGAAGATGGAGCTGCAAACGGGACACCAGGGCCTGTGTGTACCAT
>CAZSCD010000075.1:0-13417 GCA_964605345.1 uncultured Dehalococcoidia bacterium | reverse complement strand
TTATGCGTACGTACCTGGTCCACAACCTATGGATCTGATTAGGTTTGCTTTACCCTTAAATGCTAGTGATTTACGTGTGGATACGCAATTGATAGGTGCAGACGTAATTCAAGTTGACAAAGGATTCGCTTTAGTCGCTACAGTTCCTCCAGGATATCATCAAGTGATGTTTAGTTATCAATTCCCGTATTCGCACACGGAAACAGTTATTGATAAGCGGTTCACATATGGAGCAGAACTTGTCAGAGTGTTGGCTCCTGAGGGGGTGATGGAATTATTAAGCGATAGATTAAATAGTCCACAAATCATCTCCGTAGGAGGCGTGCCTTATCAAGTAATTCAAGGTGTAGATTTACCCAGAGGCACATCAATTACACTAACATTGTCTCAGTTATCGAAGATGTCTATACAAGACAATATAAATCAAAGATTAAGAATGGTCCGTTTTGAATATATAGCACCTATTGCACTAAGTATGTTGATGGCGTTTCTAATATTCTATGGATTGAAAACAAACCCCACTTATCGTTTGAGGTCAAAACATGAGATTGAAGAATCTCCCGGAGATTGTGAAAGTAATGTTCAGAGGTGAGAATGTGGAGATGCTTAGATTATTTGTCAAATATTAAAGGTAGGACTACTTTTTTGCAATTGACTGTGATATTCGTTGGATAGCATTCCCATTATTACAGAGTTAAACCTGGAACCTGCAAGTGGACGGCTTTTACGTAAGGTTCCCTCGTGGGTAAACCCTAAATGATCAAACAGATTTATTGCGCCTGTATTGAATGTTGGTATATCTACCCATACACGATATAAATTTAGTTCATTGAATGCCATATCCAATGTTTTAAGTGTAGCTAACGTGCCGTAACCCTTGTGCCACATATCTTGTCTGCCTATTAATACAGAATAGTGAGCATCGCCTAATGACAATTCTATAGACAGGTGCACTTCTCCAATGTGTTGATCATCAGAAGTGTAAATAGAAAAAATCTTATGCTCATTATTGGAGAATATTGCATCCCATGTAGATCCATCTGAAAACAACACAGTTTTGGGATTGTATCCAAGATGTGCTGGATCTCCATATGCATAACGTCCAAACCAGCTATCTGATATAACGTCATCATCTAGCCACTCTCTGATGCGCAAAATATCTTCTCTGGACACCTCGTTCAGTTTTATTTTAGTTGGATCGTATTCCATTAGTTCTCTTATTCGATGTTTTTCAGAAATAGAATTAAAATATTCAGCAGTGAATGGATCAAGAGAATAAAAGTGTCGTTTATATCCCTAATACAAAACCAATTTCTGTAGATTTTTCAGGTGATGGATGTATCGCTGGTAAGCTTTGTGGGTGTGTTATTTAACGCGCATTATTATAACATGTTATGACATTTTTGTATTTTGCATCGAATTTTGTAAGTTAGTGTAGTCTTATTTTTAATTTGATATGTGATCTGAAATCAACTTTTATTTATCTTGTCAGGCCTCAGAAGCTACTACACAGATTCAGCGTGGTTAATTTATTTGTCTGAACCGAGCATTTTTGTGTTCGCTGCCGTATAATTTCCTGTAAAATCCTTACACTACGTCCCACGATACGCATTTTACGTTTCTTACGACGCTTGTTTTCACGTCTTTGTCCTCTTGTTTCCAGGTCAACATTTCTAGTCATAAGAGTCATCATGATTAAGTAGTTTCCAAGGTCTTTATGCACCAAGGGTTTATGAATACCTCAACGGATTCCCCAACTTTGATAGAGGTGCGTCCTGAGTGACACGCCAAAATGTTACCGTTTATATTTATCTTGATAGAATTGTGGCCCACGCGAAATGATCGTTCTGTGATTGTTCCATATGAAATGTTAATACCTTTATTGAATTTATTCTGCTTGGATTGCAGTTCAATTCCGCTGTTTTCAATAAGCATTAAGATGTGATTTCCTATATCTCCATCAATTTGTGAGGGTTTCGCGTGTATAGTTCCAATACTCGTTTCGATTTTTACGTATTCACCTCGAGACAGTATTGTGCCTCTCAGTATGTTGTTCAACCCCAATGATCTCGCTACATATTCATTAATTGGAGTATCGAACACTTTTTCTGGAGTTCCTATTTGTATGATTTCACCGCCATTCATAAACACTAATTTGTCGGCCATCGCAAATGCTTCATCTCTATCGTGAGTAACATATATGGCACTTACTCCTACTTTCTTGAGGATTTGTCTTATTTGATCTTGCAAGGAATCTCGTAACACTCTATCTAACGCTCCAAGTGGTTCGTCTAGCATTAGTAGTCTCGGTGATGGTGCCAATGCCCTTGCTAATGCAACTCTTTGTTGTTCGCCTCCAGAAAGTTCATGAATTTTGCGTTTAGCGTAATCAGACATGTTTACTAATTCCAATAACAGTTCGACTCTGCTTACTATATTCGAGTTTGGACTCCGTTGCATCCGGAGTCCAAATGCTATGTTGTTGAAGACGTCCATATGAGGGAACAAAGCTAGATCTTGGAACATCATACCAAATCCTCTTTGTTGAGGAGGTGTATTGGTGAGAAGTTTTCCATTAAATTCCACGCTTCCTCCATCAGGATTTTCAAGACCTGCTATCAGTCGCAAAAGAGTGGTTTTACCACATCCACTAGGTCCTAGAAGACATATAATTTCACTCTCGTTTACTGTTAATGAGACATTGTTTACGGCCTTAGTTTCATTAAAGTGTTTGGACAATCGTTTTATTTCAAGTATCCCCATTAGAATGATCCTAATCCGCGAAATCGAAATCGTTCTATAGCTATGAATATTGTTGTAACTAATGCCATTAGAAGACCGCTCATGGCAAGCGCGTTTACCAGATTAGATTCGCCTGGTTTACCTAGAAATTGAAAGATTGCTACAGGCATCGTGGTATTTTCAGGACGTAATAATATCAGTGAAGCTCCGAATTCACCCATTGATATTGCGAATGCAAAGATTGCTCCTACAAGGATGCCGCGTCCAATTATTGGCATGTCTATGTGCCTGAAAACACTTAACTGAGAAGCGCCGAGCATATAAGAGACTTCTTTAAGATTTGGGTTGATACTACGTAAGATAGGTAGAATACTACGAATCACAAATGGATATGCTATAAGAGAATGCGCAACTACTAGAATGATTGAAGATCCTCTAAGATCTAAAATTCCATGGTTAAAGGTAATGATGTAGCCGAAACCTAGTGTTATCGCAGTTACACCCAATGGCAACATGAACATGGCATCAAAATAGCTGGATCGTCCACTATTAGGCTTGGCTAGAAAATAGGCTGCTATCGTACCCATGATAAGTGAAATTATCACGGTAGCAAAAGCAAATCTAATAGAATTCCACATTACCTGAATGGGAGACAGGTAGAAAAACGATCCTCTGTGATTCGAGAATAGATTGGCTACATGGCTTGGAGTATGTGAGTCTCCTACGTAAAATAATTTAATCACTAAAGATATCAATGGGGAAAGAACTAATATGATCAGTAATATTGAACTTCCAACAAACATTTTTTCTGTCCATGTCGCTGCTTTCTTAGCAGTGCTTTCATTGGGTTTGAGTCCCACTATTACAGTCATACGTTCTTGAAGTTTGGTGTATAGTAATAGAAATAAATAAGTGAAAATGATTTGCACTATGGCTAGGGCACCAGCAAGTGGCAGTTGGAAAAGTTTTGTTGTTAATTCGTAGATTGATACTTCAATCGTAGCGAATTTAGATCCGCCTAGAACTAATACAACTCCAAAACTAGTGAATGAGAATGCAAAAGCTAGCAAAGCCGCAGATGCAATAGCTGGGAATAGTAGTGGCAACGTAATATTATAAAAGCTACGCCATGAACTGGCGCCTAACATCCTAGCAGTTTCTTCTACGTTTTGATCTAGATTTGCTGCGAAAGTTGAGACAATTCGTACAATAATAGCGTAGTTGTAGAAAGCATGTGCTATGAAGATCATCGTTAAACTATTAGATACCCTAATTGGAGGATTATCTAAGTTAAACAAGTTCATGGCTGTTGTGTTTAGAATACCACTGGGGCCTAGAAGCGATACTAATCCTATGGCTACAACGATAGTTGGCATAACAAAAGGCACAGTGGACAGCGCTTTTAGGATTGTTTTGCCTGGAAATTCGAATCTAGCAAACAAATATGCAATTGGTAATCCTACGATCAGGCTTAAGAATGTTGAAACGGCGGCTTGCCAGATCGTAAACCAGATTCGCGTCAGATAATAGGAATTTCCCATAATGTATGTGAACGGACTGATGGGAGTATCGCCTTGATAGCCGAAACTTCTAATAAGTATTGCTACAAGTGGATATATAAGGAAAAGAGCCAAATATCCTAATGGCAATACTACAAGGAATCTATACCAATTCATTTTAAATCATGTCCGTATAATCGTTTGTATAGCTCCCAGAATGTTGGTTGATCAAGTGTGTGGTTCTATCGCAGAACGATTTCTGTCCATTCATTGATCCATTTGTCTCGATTTTTAGAAATCATATCAGATGATATATTAGCTGGTTCACTGGGCACTTCTGCGAATTTGAAGAAGTCAGGAAGTGAAGCTTCTTGGTTGACCGAATATACGAACATTCTTCCGGGGATATCTTCTTGGAATCTGGTGCCGAGCGTGAAATCAACGAACTTTTGAGCTAGCTCAATGTTTTCTGATCCTTTCAGGATAGCTATCCCTTCAATTTGAAGGAAAGTTGCCTTGTCTATCAGGACATTTCCTGTTGGAGGTTCATCGTACTTTCCTTCAGAGTAGAAGACCTCAGCAGCAGGGCTGGTAGCGTAGCTGATGATAAGTGGACGATCTCCTCCGTAGTGAGAGAAATCTGTATAATAAGCGTCACTCCAGCTATCCTTTACAACAACGTCGTTAGCTTTTAGGTCATCCCAGAAGTCTAAATAGTCGTAATCGTCGTTTTCTCCAAAGTAAGATACGGTTGCGATTAGAAATGCAAGTCCAGGAGAAGATGTGTTTGGGTTTTCGACAACTAGTTTGCCTTTCCAACGGTTCTGAGTCAACTCTTCAAGCGTAGTAGGAGGTAGTAGGTCAGATTTTTCTAGAAATGCTTTGTCATAGTTTAGGTTTACGTAGCCATAGTCGACAGGCGTCACGTGGTGAGTGTCGTCTAGTAAGAATTTCTCCGGCACATTTTTTAGCATAGGAGATTCATATTGTATGAAGATATTTTCATCCAATGCTCTGGTTAGATATGTATTGTCAATGCCGTAAATCAGATCGCCAGAAGGATTACCTTTTTCTAAGATGGCTCTGGTCAAAATTTCTCCTGATGAACCTGCCTTCTGTATAATTACTGTTGCGTTGTTAGATTCCTCAAACTCTTTTATCACTTCTTCACTGATATCAAAACTGTCGTTAGAAATCACTACCAATTCTCTTGTTTCGTTTCCACAATTCACTGAAGTAAGGAGTGCTATAAAAACTATAAACGCTACGCTGATTTTGTTTTTCATTTTCCCTTCTTTTATGAGTACTTTATTGTGTAAATATACAGATGTAAATCGGATGGTTTTATGAGCAAAATGCAAAGGCCACTCAAATAAAACGATTAGAGTGGCCTTTGCATTATGCTCATACTTAACTCCCTACGCTGGCATTACCCAGATCAGGTTCTTGGGGTCGCTTCAATACTTTTGAAACCTCTCAGCCCAGAATAACTGGGCTCCCCCTAACTTTAAGGAGAGTCTAATAGAGGTTGTCGTTAATGTCAACAAGGCATATTGGATGTGCTTTTAGTGTTTGTTACAGATGTTATAATCCTGATAGGTTTGCAGCACAACTCATTTGATTTTGGTGGATACGTGTGGACATACTTAAAAATCGATCCAAAGAATTAGGGATTGACTTGACTCAGATCCAGGTTAATTTATTTGAACGATATTATTGTGAACTTATCAAATGGAATGCTGGTATTAATCTTACTTCCGTGACAAGTTGGACAGACGTTCAAACAAAACATTTCCTAGATTCCTTGACAGTCAGGCTAGCCATTCCGGAGATTATGTTGGAATCGGGAAGATTTGTAGATATAGGAAGTGGAGGTGGATTTCCAGGCATGCCTTTAAAGATAAGTTTTCCTAAATTGAATGCTACACTTATCGATTCGACTGCTAAGAAAACATCCTTTCTCAGGTCACTCAATGATATTTTGCAGATATCTGATGTTAATGTTCTAACAGGGCGATCTGAAACTTTTGCACACGAAATAGAGTTGCGAGAGAGTTTTGATTTTGCGTTAGTTAGAGCTGTTGGAAGTATGGCTGTACTAGCTGAATTGGCTTTGCCATTCTGTCGTTTAGGTGGAATGGTAATAGCACACAAAACACTTGAGATCGAAGAAGAAATCAATCAGTCTATTGCTGCTATTGAAGCAATGGGTGGTGAATTGACAGAAGTTAAAGTTGTTGATGTTGCTTGGTATAACAAACCTAGAAGCTTAGTCGTGTTGAAAAAGATTCATTCAACTCCTGGACAGTATCCACGTAGACCTGGAATGCCTAAAAAATATCCAATTTTGAATTGATACCTTGAATTTATATTACTTTAATACAAGATAGTAAGGCTTTTTTCATGGGGAAGATATGTTTTCTAAATAACAATTCTTTCACTTGACCTAAATATTGTGCAAAGATTACACTCGCCGTGGTAGATTGTCTTAATTTATGAACAATACTCAAAGTAAATAAGCACATCACAGTAACTTCTAGTAGGAGAATTACATATGTCTATTGACACTAAATCCAATCTTAAACACAAAAGCCATGTAGTAAGTCAGGGCCCTGATAGAGCAGCAGCTCGCTCGATGCTGCGTGCTACTGGACTAGAAGATGAGGATATGGACAAGCCGTTTATAAGTGTTGCAAATCTTGCAAGTGATGTGACGCCTTGCAATGTGCATCTGGATAAATTTGCTAAGAAGGTTAAGGAAGGAGTTTGGGATTCAGGAGCTGTACCGTTCATGTTTGGCACAATAACAATTAGTGATGGCATTTCTATGGGAACTGAGGGGATGAAAGCTTCGTTAGTGAGTAGGGAAGTTATTGCTGATTCGATTGAAACGGTTACATTTGGAGAGAGTATGGACGGTCTTATTGTAGTTGCCGCATGTGATAAAAACATGCCAGGAGCCATGATGGCTATGGCACGACTTAATGTGCCGTCGGTGTTTGTATACGGAGGTGCGATTTTACCGGGTAACTATCGTGGACAAGATATCAATATTCAGGACATGTATGAGGCAGTTGGATCATACAGACAGGGACGATTGTCATTGCAAGAACTTCTGGAAATGGAACGAGTGGCTTGTCCTGGCGAAGGTGCATGTTCAGGAATGTTTACTGCAAATACTATGTCATCTGCTATAGAAGCCATGGGGATGTCGGTTCCTGGAGCTGCGTCTATACCTGCAGTTGATCAAAGAAATAATGATATAGCCTATAGATCAGGAGCAATTCTATATAACTTACTAGAGAAAAATATTAAACCTCGTGACATTATGACAAAGAAGGCATTTGAAAACGCTATTATGGTAGTACTTGCCATGGGAGGTTCTACTAATGCGGTGTTACATTTATTAGCTATGGCAAATGAAGCTCAAGTAGATTTAAAAATAGACGACTTTGATACGCTTAGTAGGCGCACACCGTATATTACAGATCTTAGACCTGGTGGTCGTTTTGTCATGTCAGATGTAGATAAAGTAGGCGGTGTTCCTGTAGTAATGAATGAATTGTTAAAGGCAGGACTGTTGCATGGTGATGAGATGACTATCACAGGTAAAACTGTCTCAAATAATTTGGCATCATTTACAGAAACACCAGATAGTCGAGTTATATATCCAGTATCATCTCCACGCAGTCCAACGGGAGGATTGGTTATTTTAAAAGGCAATTTAGCTCCAGAGGGTGCTGTGATGAAAGTAGCAGGAACAAAACATCTTGCCCATGAAGGGCCAGCTCGTGTGTTTGATGGAGAAAGACAGGCTTTCAATGCTGTGGTGGGAGGTGAAATAAACAAAGGAGATGTCATAATTATTAGATATGAAGGTCCTAAAGGAGGACCTGGTATGCAAGAGATGCTTGCAGTTACAGGAGCAATTATGGGTGCTGGACTTGGTAATGACACGTTGCTTTTAACAGATGGTCGTTTCTCAGGAGCTACTCGTGGCCCCATGATAGGGCATGTTGCTCCTGAGGCAGCAGTTGGAGGTCCTATCGCATTAGTTAGAGATGGTGATAGAGTTATCATGGATGTGAGTGAACGTACGTTAAGCGTAGAAATATCACAAGAGGAAATGGATCGTCGTGGACTGCTGTGGAAAGAACCAATTTCTAATTACAATAAGGGAGTTATGGCTAAGTATGCTAAATTAGTATCATCAGCTTCAATTGGTGCCGTGACTTCTTAAAGAGTACCTGAAGGTTATTTTAATAATATGCAAAAACAAAACAACAGTTTGTGATATGGGCTTCAAGTTTTCAAATAAATACGAACATAGTGGCAAAATTGGGATTGTGATAGACAGTTTGTTTTTCCTAAGTGCTTCACTCATGATTTTGACATTGTATCTTGTGTTTTTATGGGTTCCAACAGAACTAAATTTGGGTATATCGCAGCGTATATTCTACTTCCATGTTCCATTGGGTTGGTTAGGTATGATTTCTATCGTAGTTGTGGCGATTGCTAGTATTATGTATTTAATCAATCGTGGAGTTAAGTGGGATAATCTGGCATACTCGGCTGCGGAGTTGGGTTTTGTTTTTGCAAGTCTCATATTAATTACTGGAATTATATGGGGTAAAGCAGATGTGGGATGGTGGTGGACATGGGATGCAAAGCTCACAACCACATTGATATTATGGTTTGTTTACCTTGGGTATTTGATTGTTAGAGCTTATACAAAAGGATCACAAGGTGCTCGTTTTGGGGCCATTGTAGCTATTATAGGAGCGATAGATGCACCAATTATTTATATGGCTACTGTGTGGTGGCGTACGGCACATCCTGAATTGAACATTGGGCCTCTATCTGAAGATCAAGATGCTTTGGGTTCCACAGAAATATACGTTACATTATTAGTGTCTGTAATAACGTTTACCGTTCTTTATGTTTATATGCTTTTTGAACGGTGCAATATGAAAGGTGTAGAAGTTGAATTGGATGAATTACATTATGAGATTGCTTAAAATTTCGAATCTTAAAAAGGTATTCTTTGCTTATTTACTAGTGTTGTGTATGATGGGTTCGTTTAACATAATGACTCCATATGCATATGCGGATCAATCTGAAATAGTTAGATTTGGTGATCCCGTTTTATATCAACAGCAAGTTGATGAAATGAATCGAGATTCATCAGAATTGCCTTGGCTGTTTGCTGCATTTTTTGTAACCTGGGCTGTCTTCTTCACGTATGTATTTGTCATGTCACAACGCCAGAAACAGTTGAGACGCGAAATTTCAGCATTGAAATCTATAGTGAGTAAAGCCAGTAGAAGTGTTCACCAAGTAAGTTCAGAATCTGACTCCTAGGTAAATTATATATCGAATATGCCGAAAATATCTGAAGTCGACTTGCGTGTAATCGGACCTGATTTGACTGATCATTCGCAAGTGACGTACAATCGGTGACTTCGTATTAGATTGATAGACTGATTATGAAAGACGTCCAATAAGTCAAACGTATGCCAGAACTGTTGCCACGATATTCAGAGCATCTTCCGAGTGAACGATCCACCCTTTCATCAAAAAAAATAAGAGGTGGATTAGCCGTAATTGTGCTCATGTTAGCACTAGGTTATTTTAGTGTCTTGGCTTTTCAAAGTGCTACAGTTTACTACTATCAGGTAGATGAATTGGTTGCGTTAGGAGTTGAATCTCATGGAACGGTAGTACGCGTCAGTGGAAACTTAGTACCAGATTCTTTTTATAGACCTGAAGGTTCGACACGTTCACAGTTTTCTTTAGCTGGAGACAAGGAAATCCTGAAAGCATCTCACGATGGAGTTTTACCGGATTTATTTTTCAATGAACACTCCGAAATAATTCTTGAAGGAAGACATGTTAACGATGATTTATTTGAAAGTCACAATGTAATAGTTAAATGTCCTTCAAAGTATATTACCGAAGATTAATATTAACTTCTGGATACCATTTAGTTTCAAATTCACCAGTATTAACATCGTAGTTATAGGTCTTTCAAAAAGTCGTTGTGTGTTGTACGTCTTTTAGAGTCTTAGTGGCATTAATTTTGGGTATCAAGTTCGTAAAACTCTAGATATTTGTCGTGTTATATTTAATTTTGATTGGGTGGTTCTAAATCAAAGTTTATAATTTCCTCACACCACTTGCTAGTTGTTAGAAGTGATGTTTCAGAAAATGGAATTGAGGCAAGTTGTATACCTAGTGGTAATCCTGCCCTACCAAGACCCGATGGCAAGGAAATAGCAGGAAACCCACACACTGTCCAAGGTGTTTGGAAAATAGGATCTCCAGTGGTTGTCAAATCTTTTGGAGCAGTTGATTTTGTAGATGGAGTTAGTAAAACGTCGAATTTTCGGGCTATTTCCTCCAATGTTACTCGAAAGTGATGTCTGGTTTTTTGTGCATTTGCATAAGCCGTAGAGGAAGTTGACATTCCGGTTTCTATGAGATCCCGTATGTTGGGAGCATAGGCATTGGGATGTGTTTTAAAATCTTTTTGATGTGTTAGAGCTGCTTCTACTGACATGATGATTTGATGTGCATGCAGGAGATCGTTAAAATCTTTGGATATCGATACTTGTTCCACCAGGGCTCCAGACTGTCTAAGTTTTTGTGCAACAACATCAGTGTGAGTAACCACTTCATCGTCTGACTTATCATAGAAGAATTTGCTAATCAGGCCGATTCGAGGAGGTGATTTGAGGTCGGAGAGCGCTTTTTGATAGTTATGCGTGGGGTTTTCTGAGGACCAAGGGTCATTGTGGTCATATCCAGCCAAAACATCTAATAGCAGTGCTGTGTCTTTTACCGAACGCGCGAAAGTTCCCATTGTATCGAGTGTGTAAGCTACTGGGATAACTCCATATCTGCTGATTCTGCCAAAAGTTGGTTTGAATCCAACAATGCCATTATATGAAGCTGGTCGTAATACAGATCCGGCAGTTTGTGATCCCAGCGCAGCTGGAAATATTCGAGCAGCAACACCTGCTGCTGAGCCGCTACTAGATCCTCCTGGTGTATGGGCATGATTCCAGGGATTAAGTGTAGGTGACGGGTCACTGCATGCAAATTGAGTAGTTATTGTTTTACCCATTATGATGGCGCCTGATTTTTTTAGGAGATCTACGGTTGTAGCGTCGTATTCAGGTACAAAATCATTGTATATTGGAGAACAAGCAGTTGTCCTGACTCCTTTCGTGTAAAAAATGTCTTTAATTCCGATGGGTATCCCATGCAAAGGGCCAATAGGGCCACCTGTGTTTAAAATTGTTTCGCTGCGATGTGCAGCTTCAATGGCAGCACTTTCGTCCAAAGTAACCCAAATATTAAGATCCACGCCGTTAGATCTAGATCTTGACAAAAGTGACTCCATTAGTGTGACAGGAGACAACTCTCTAGTTCTTATAAGATTTGCAGCTTCAGTTACAGTAAGGTTGAAGAAGTTTTTAATGATCTAGTCCTTATGGTTAGATGTATTGGAGTTTAACTTTTTGTTTGTATATTTGACTAATTAAATATTATACATCGATGACGAATTGTAGGCATGAACCTTTTATATGTGTATTTGACTAAAATAGTTCACTCTCTATTGTTGAGGTGGAGGTAGTATTTTTTTAGCTTGACGGATGATGCCGAATAAAAATATTCCTATAATTATTGTCGCTGATACTACAACCAAAGATAATAGCCAGGGCATTCGTTCACTAAGGGGTTCGGTGGTAACGAACTCTATATTTTTAGTATGTGATCCTAAGTTTGCCCGTGGGAGATTTAGTGAATCCATATAAGGCAGAATTCGTTCGATGTCATAAGATGGTTCATTAGCTCGTTTATTTCCATAATATAGCTTGTATGATTTATTAGGATCTACCGTAAAAATAAGTTTGCGCTGAAACCCAAACACATTTACAGTTTGTACGTTTAGGGGTTGATTGTCTTGGTTTAATATACTGACACGAAGGTATCTAGAAGTAGTCTCAGGATATTGTAATACCACGTTGTGTCCTGTGAATTTTGGAGTATCGTAGACGTAAATACTGCCCGTGGTTATAATATTCCAGTTGTCTAAATTTGAACTAGTTTCCAGTTTGGTTTCTCGGTAAAAATTGACATTTGGTACTATGAGTTCTAGTTTGTGATTTGGTAGTCCTTCAGTGCCGAGATCTATATCAATAATCGTGGTTTTAAGTTCTTTGTTGACAATTATTGATGGTGTTGCAGTATCCCATAGTTTTTCGTTCGCAACGGTCTTTTTGACAAAGAAAATGGAGGCATCTGAAACCTTCAAGGGAGTTTCTTCTATGCTTAAAAAAGGCGTCATTATTTTTACGCGAAGATAACGTGCAGTTGAGTCAGAATATTTGATTCGTGTATTTCTCGTAGAGAATTTGTTGTCGTCTGAAGTGAAATCGTAAATTGTGTTCTCGCTAAGATTGACCCAAGTTACATTATCTTTACTGGCTTCTACAAACACAGTTAACAGGAAGTTTGATGCAGGTGTACGGATTTCCATTTCGTTGTGTAGAATATTTCCAGGGCCTACATCGGCCACAAAAGCAGTGAATTCGCCTGGTATGTGAGCCTGGTCTTGTAGATTTGCAGGAAAAGAAGTTGACTTAGATTCAGGGTTACTTATTTCAAGGCCGTATGGTATCTCAACAATGTCATTCTCAATAATCCGAAGGTCTATTAAATTCAAAGCTGAATGACCAAAAACTTCGTTGTCTGGTTCCAATTGAACTAGTGCCTCATCTTGGATGTTATCAGGTAGGTTGATTGGTTTGTAATAACGCCATCCATCGGTAATAAAATCTGCGAACACTGGTGCAGTCATGATGGTGCATACAGTAACAAGCAATGCAACAAGTATGATTTTATGCCTAAGAAGAATGAGATTAGTTTTCAGATAGAAACCCCTTGATGACGACGTTGAATCGTTGATATAAAAATCCACCACAAATTAACAGTAAACCCAAACTTATAAATGCGACTACTCTGTAACCTTGTTCTAAAGCAAAAGAGTCGAAGATGAATAATTTAATTATCGGTATCGCAAGTAGAATCAACCCAGCTAGGCGTATCAAACGTACTTTTCGTATTATTCCAATTATGATTAATATGCTGGCATAGATTGCCCATAACAG
>CAZSCD010000074.1:0-4510 GCA_964605345.1 uncultured Dehalococcoidia bacterium | reverse complement strand
TTCCACATCAGAGGTGGCAGTACGAATTTCTATGGGATTGTATTGGTAACATATTTTCTGAATCTCTGTTGCCTCTTCTTCAACAGATTCTCTGAGGCCGTCAACTTCGACTAGCAGAATTGCGCCAGCATTTTCTGGATACCCTGCTTTTACGGATGCCTCAGCTGCTTTGATGCAAAGGTGATCCATCATCTCAATAGCTGCAGGAATTATTCCTGCAGCTATTATGCCTGATACTGTTGCACTGGCATGTTCAATGTTTTTGAACACAGCCAACATGGTTTTAATAGATTCTGGTTGTTTCAGTAGTCGGACTGCCACTTTAGTTACTATAGCTAGTGTACCTTCTGATCCAACTAAAATGCCTCTTAAATCGTATCCAGGATTCTCACGAGTTTTGCTTCCAAGCCAATGTATGGATCCATTAGCCATTACAACTTCCATTCCTAATACATGGTTTGTTGTCACACCATATGCTAGGCAGTGAGGTCCACCTGAGTTTTCCGCTACATTCCCACCAATCGTGCAAACTTTTTGACTTGATGGGTCAGGAGCGAAATATAGTCCGTGTTTGGAGACTGTTGTTGTTAAATCTAGGTTTACAACACCGGGCTCTACAATGGCTAATTGATTTTGCACGTCTATTTCTAAGATTTTGGTCATTCTAGTTAGAGCGATGACAATACCGTCTTTTTGAGCAATTGCACCACCACTTAACCCAGTTCCAGCTCCACGTGCGGTTATAGGTATTTTGTGGCTAGCAGCAACTTTCACTATTTTTGAAATAGCATCAGACGAGTCGGGTAAAACTACTGCCAGAGGAAGACTTTTGTCTACAGAACCATCGTACTCAAATACAATAAGATCTTCAGGCAAATGTATAACATACCTATCTTCTACAATGGATTTCAATTCATTTATTAGATAATTGTAATTTGACAATGTTAATGCCTCTAATCACTTGAGGCATATGATATGGGATTGCTGATCTGCTCGCAACTTAATGAAGCTAAACTAATTTAAGGAGTTTGGCATTTAGATGTGGCTTAAAGAAAAAAACGAATGATTAATACTTGTGTCGTAACATTTGTGTGTATCTCCAGCCTGTTGTATTCGGTTTTGTCTATGTTGGAGATTATTTAATTAAATCTAGTTGTTCGGATAATTCCTCTGGTTGAGTTACAGGAAGTTTACATATGTAGTTTTGACATACATATACGGTTGTTTGGTTATTTAGTTTTGCACGATTATGGAACAAAGGTATTCCAGATGAAACCTTTTCATTGTCTAGCTTGCCCAAAATCACTCGATTTGGTAAGTATTGAGCATGTATTCTATGGAGCATATCTTGTGTATTTGTATCCCAGCGATTTCCAAATATGGCAATTTCTTTAGTTTCTGACAAATAAAAATCAAGTGCACATAACCAGTGACCTGATGCGGTAGGGAATCGAGTCATTAGATCCTCCGCGAATTCTATAGCTGATATCGCTATGTTTTCTAATTCAGATTTACCAGTCATTATTGAAAGTTTCAACATGACAGCAGAAGCCATAGAACTACCTGAAGGTGTGACATTATCTGATATGTCTCTCGGACGTACGATTAGACTCTCATGGTCATAGCTTGTGTCGAACCATTGACCAGATTCATTTTCCCAGAAAAGATCTATCATTGTTTCCGTTAATTTGATAGCGGCATCTATCCAATGCATTTCAAAAGTTGCTTCGTGAAGTGATATAAGCCCATCTATTAGGAAAGCGTAATCTTCTAGATATCCGTTTAACTTGGCCTTCCCGTCTTTGTATGAATGCAATAATCTATTTTCTTTGTATAGTTCGGATAGTATGAATTTAGCGTTTCGTTTAGCTATGTCCACATATTTTGGCTGATCTAGCACTACGCCTGCCTCTGCATATGCGTGTAACATCAGGGCATTCCAAGATGTCAATATTTTCTCGTCACGTGTTGGTTTCACGCGTAAATTCCTGGCCTTTAATAGCTTTGATTTAGCTTTGAGTAGTATTGTTTCTAGATCTTCTTCATTAATTCCATTTTCTTTTGAGAATGTGGATAGAGATTTGTCTATATGAAGTATATTAGAGCCTTCAAAATTACCATTATTTGTTACACCAAAGAAATCATTAACAAGTTTACCTTCAGTTTCCCCAAGGATTTCAAGGATTTCAGTTGACTTCCATACAAAAAATTTACCTTCAATGCCTTCACTGTCTGCGTCCTGTGAGGAATAAAACCCACCACAATTATCAGTTAGTTCTCTATTTACGTAGTTTAGAGTTTCCTCAACGATTCTACGATAAAACGAATTTCGTGTTATTTGGTATGCATGTAAATACAATTGCGCTAATAGGGCGTTGTCGTACAGCATTTTCTCAAAATGAGGTACTAACCACAGGCGATCTGTGGAATAACGGTGAAATCCACCGCCTACTTGATCAAATATACCTCCTCGGGCCATTTTTATAAGAGTTAAATTTGCAATTTCTAATACATCTGAATCTTTTGACATCAGATAGTAACGTAAAACGAATTCGTAGGTCATGGGCTGTGGGAATTTGGGTTGAGTACCTGTACCTCCGTGTATTTGATCAAATGTACTTAAAATACTGTCATATGATTTGGAAAGTAAATCAGGATTCAGGCAGTCATTTTTTTTTATTGAGCTAGAAGTTTCATGTATAGCTGCAATACGTTGGGTAATCTGTACTGAAGTGCTAGCAACTTTTTCTATGTCATGTTTGTATAAGTTGGCTATGGCTAATAGTATTTTATGAAAGCCAGGGAGTCCATGGCGATCTTCAGGAGGGAAATACGTTCCTCCATAGAAAGGTTTTGCGTCAGGCGTCAAGAATACTGTCATGGGCCATCCGCCTTGTCCGGTCATCGTTTGTTCTGCTGTCATATAGATACTATCTATATCTGGACGTTCTTCACGGTCTACTTTTATGCAAATGAAATAGTTATTCATCACTTTAGCAATTCGAGTATTTTCGAAAGATTCCTTTTCCATCACATGGCACCAGTGACAAGCTGAATACCCAACACTGAGTAGTATTGGTTTATTTTCACGTTTCGCTAATTCAAGGGCTTCCAGTCCCCATGGATACCAGTTTACAGGGTTCCATGCGTGTTGAAGCAGGTATGGGCTGGTTTCGTTAATTAAGTAGTTAGGTTTTTTGTTCATGTCAGGGAATAACCAATTATATATATAAAGTATAATTTTTTTATAAAACCAATATTTATCAGGGCGACTTATTTAAATGTATGTAATGGTAATTCGTTTTGGACTCACACAAGTTCTTCGCACTGCATGTTAGTTCAATCACAAATCATGTGTGCCTATATGAATGAGCACTACCATGTTCGGCATATCGGCATATTCCGATATGTCAATATGCCTGGCGTCCCTGGCAGGATTCGAACCCGCGACCCACTGCTTAGAAGGCAGTTGCTCTGTCCGTCTGAGCTACAGGGACACATAGAACTTGATACATCTACTAGTCTAACAAGGCAAATAAGAGCGGTCAAGGATTACGATTAGATACATGTAGATACATGCAAATTCGTGTTACATATATGCACTTCGTTGTAATATTTAACAGATGTGTGGCTGATCGTTTTTGTACCTGTTGGATCCCCACGAAGCGGGCAAAGGCCTACGTACTACATTGCATAGACGCCAGAATAACTGTGAAAAACTTAGAATTGTTTTAGAAAAGGTCTGAAAACAGATTGACACCTATGTGGACGGGCAGTTAGCATGGTATGAACATTAAATGCTAAAGGGGGCTTATATGGCTCGCAAAACTAAAAAAATGCAGGCAGTCGAAAACAAGATCAATCAACCATTGGAACGTGTATTACCTGAGATGGTTACTGATCAAGGTCTATCAGCAACAGCAGATGCGCTGGGTGTCAGTAAGGCTACATTGGGCTATTGGCTATTGAAACTCGGGATAAATGTTAGACGAGTTGCGTTGGCTCCAGGTGAGACCTTAGAGGTAAAGAGGGTAGGGTAAATTATCTGCTTTTCCTGGTAATGCTCGTTCAATACGAGTCTTGTTAATTATAAAAAATGGACCCGATTACTTAAATCTCGGGTCCATTTTTCCGCAGTCCACTATCTAGGTTTTATCGCTTCTTTTGCTTCTTGTTCTCGATATTTGTCTATTATGGCTCGTCTTTTGTCATGTTTTCTACGTCCACGTGCTAAGCCTAATTCTATTTTTGCTACGTGATTTTTCAAATAAAGTTTTAGAGGTATAAGAGTTAGGCCTCTAGTATTTATCTGTTTTGTCAAATGAAGTATTTGAGTTTTGTGTAGAAGTAACTTTCTGGGACGTGTAGGTTCATGGTTGTTGTGCGTGCCTGAAGAATATGTTGCAATGTGGGTGTTTAGTAGCCAAAGTTCATCATCATTAGGTTTGGCGTAAGCATCACCTAAATTTGCGCGTCCTTCTCTAATGGCTTTAATTTCTGTACCTTTTAG
>CAZSCD010000073.1:0-3627 GCA_964605345.1 uncultured Dehalococcoidia bacterium | reverse complement strand
TTCATTAGCTAGGGCATGGCAAATTCGTGATCCCAGTCCACCGTTGCCTCCGGTTACTATAGATACCGTGTTTTTTAAATCCATTGAGTATCTCCATTATGTTAACTACTTAGATATTTGATTTTCGATTATAGCACTAGTCGGTGAGTATGACACTTTAGATGATTGTAGAAAGTAGTGAGTGATATATAATGATATAGTTGTGGATTAATTTGAGTTGCAAGTAAAAGTAAATAGTTGCTTTTGTTAAAGCATATAGATGTACGAGATTTTATTTTAAGGATCATTTAGATAGTTTAAATTGGGAGAACATAAATATGAATCAAATAAAAAGAACTACAGTTAATCCTCCTCAAGTCCATACTGCATTGGGCTTGAATTCACAGGCTAATCACGTTAGCGGGGTCAGAGAATTTGTTTTTATGTCTGGGCAAGTTTCGATTGATATGAAAGGCGATTTGGTTGGAGCAGGTGATGCCGCACTTCAAACACTACAAGCGTTTGAAAATATTGACACGTTGTTGAAGAACGTGGGAGCATCTTTTGATAACGTAGTGGAGTTTGTGACATATCTTGTAGGACGAGAATCTATTAAACCGTTTATGAAAGCTAGGGAACAGTTTTTCAACAACGTGTTTCCTGAACGAAATTATCCTCCTAACACTTTGTTGCTGATTGATGGTTTGGTTCAAGAAGGATTATTAGTTGAGATAAAAGTTGTAGTAGCTTTACCTTAGGGTGTTTGTTGATAATCGATAGAGTATGAAACATTTACTTAATGTATCGTTGTTATTATGTGTTACCAATACTCTAATGATAAATCCATAGGATTTTCATCTGTTGAAGTTTTTGTTAGTGCACATTCAACCTCATCTTTCAATAGATCATCTCCAGAATTTAAAATTTGAGTCAATGTTTGTTTTGCCAAACTTCCACCAATTGTTCCAAGAGTGCGTATTGCAGATAATTGAACGTCAATGTCATCGTCTTGAATTAAATTAATGATGTGTGGAACCGTGGTTTCATCACCCAGTTGTCCGCATGCGTATATAGCTTCACACCGTGTTTCAAGGTTTTCGTGATTAGTTTCTTTTATTAAGATTGATAGCCATTGGATATTTGAACTACGTCCCATTGCGTGGATTGCACTTCGTTCTAACTCAGAATTTTTAGTTTGATAAGCTTCGTGTATAATTTGGTGTATTTCAGGTTCATTGAAACAAGCTATTGATTCGATGGCATGTTTTTTGACTTGTAAATCGGTAGTATTTTCACGTATGACATTTATCAATGCATTTCTTATTTTCACAGAGTCTCTTTTAAGTAATTTCCCTTCTTGGGCCATGTCAGCAAATTTTGCTAGTAATTTTGCTGCTGATACTCTAACTCTGTTTGATGGATCATTTGTTAAAATTGTTATTATTGGGTTAATAATTACGCGATCGTCATACTCCCATAAGCCATAAATAGCCTGTTCGCGAATCGTGTTGTCTGCATCGTTCAAGCATATACGGAATATATCGCTGAAATCCATTTGTGGGCTTACTTCACTTAAATCATGTAGTTTCATCAATAGATTGTATTTACGATTGGACTCCATTTTTGCCCAAGCTATCTGGAATTTATTCATTTCTTCTTTAGATAGACCAGAAAGTTGCGACAAATCTGAAGTGTTAGAAGATTTATCAGTGGATGTAATGTGGTCAAGTTGTTTTTTAAAATTCACTTGATAAGACTGCCCCTAATTACTAGATGGAGTATATTTAGTACCCCAAAAACGAATTTTACCTGTATGAGATTTTGAAATAAAGCTAATTGAGATCAGTTATAGATTGATATTTTTACTTGTTGACGTCATAAGTTGAGTATAAAGTAAAGTTCAACAATTCGATTGTTTAACAAATGAACATTCGAATAGATTAATTATTCATTGAACATGTATGATTAAATGTATCTTTAATAAACCTGAAACACTATTTTGATATAACGCTGACCTGGTTGTTGTGACGAACGAAATTTGGTAAATAGATATGAGTTTAAGGTTGTAAGTGATTCGAATGCATATATCAACCAATAATTCCTTTGGGTCCATAGTCAGACTTATGGAAAAATTGAGCATTGAATATGGTCATGTTGAGTGGAAGCGTCGTTACGATCCAGCTTTTGAATTGGTATATACAATACTTTCCCAACACACTTCAGACACAAATTCTGAGAGAGCATTCCACAATCTTTTATGTACATTTGAGTCACTTGAGGCGATTGCAGATGCTCCGGTTAATGAAATTGAACAAGCGATTAGAACTGGAGGATTAAGTAAACGTAAAGCACCCACTATAAAATTTATTTTAAGAAAGATCTTAGATGATTTAGGTTCGTTTGACTTGTCTTTTCTTTCTGAAATGTCATTAAATGAGGCAAAAGAATGGTTAAAAAAGCTTCCTGGTGTGGGACCTAAAACGGCTGCAATAATTCTGTGTTTTTCCATGGGGATGCCGGCTATGCCAGTAGATACTCATATATATAGAGTTTCTAAAAGATTGGGATTAATTGACTCTTATGTTACTCCAGAAGAAGCGCATGATATTTTAGAATCTATGATATCTCCTGAAGACGTGTTTGCATTTCATATGTATCTAATACGTCATGGCCGTCAAGTTTGTAAGGCTCGTTTGCCACAATGCAATCGTTGTGTTATTTCTATGGAATGTCCGTCTCGTCTTGATTTATCAGATTAGTTAAGTACATGTTTGGATTAGAATATAGAATTGCATGAAATACAATGTGATGTATCTATATTAAACTACTTGTTCACTTGAGAAATAGTCCATATACTTGTATTAAGCTTGTTTGGGAAATGTCCGACGGGTTATTTTTCCAGACAAATGATTAATTTATAAGTTATATATTTGCAAATAACAGAGTTCATTCATGATAAAGAATGCTTCAAAAATTAGAGCAGGCATTATTAATGTTTCTGGTTACGCTGGTGCAGAACTTGCGCGTTTGCTGTATCAACACGCGCAAGTTGATTTAATTAGTGTGACTGCCAGAAGTGCTTCTGGACAAAAAATCGGACAATTGTTCCCACACCTTGCAGACATCGATTTAGTCATAACACCTGATATAGTTGGTGAACTTGATGTTGTATTTTCTGCTTTACCTCATTCTGCTAGTGCAGAACGACTCGAAAAAATGCTCGACCAAGACGTTAATGTTATTGATTTGAGTGCGGATTTTCGACTCAAGGATATAAATGAATATCAGTCATGGTATGCAACCGAACATCCTTGTCCAAAGTATATTGATCAAGCAGTTTATGGTCTTCCAGAATTACATAGAAATGAAATCAGTTCATCTAAATTGATTGCTGTTCCAGGATGTTATCCTACTGCGGCGATTTTGTCTTTAATGCCTGCAGTTTCATCTGGTGTTATAGAACCAGACATAATTATAGATGCTAAGTCAGGAGTTTCTGGATCGGGGCGTAGTTTGTCATTAATGTCACATTACTCTGAAGTGAATGATAATTTAATGGCTTATTCTGTAGACGGTCATAGACATATGCCTGAAATTACTCAGGAACTTAATAAGGCTGATTATTTTGATAAACCCAAAATAACATTA
>CAZSCD010000072.1:0-3203 GCA_964605345.1 uncultured Dehalococcoidia bacterium | reverse complement strand
GAGTTGTTATAATGGTGGAGATGTTCCGTGTGGCGTCTGTGAAAGCTGCATAATTAGATCTAGGGGATTTGCCGAAAATGGTATGGTTGATCCTTTGATGGTGCAGTTGGACATGGACTAGGATGTAGGTATATTAAGGGGTCTCTATTAGGATGTCATCGCCTTGTATACTGACAGGATAACAGGGCACCGGTTCATAAGCAGGAGGACTAGTGTTCAACCCTGTTTTTAAATTGAAACAAGCTCCGTGAAAAGGACATTCAACTTCCTCGCCTTCTATATATCCATCGGATAAGGAAGCCTCGGCGTGTGAACATGTGTCCCCAATTGCGTAGAAATTGCCTTCGATGTTAGATAGGAGTATGCGTTCCTCTCCAATTTCAACGAGTTTCATTTCTCCTTCTGGAATATCAGATGTTTTGCCTGCGTTAATTAGATTACCCATTGTCACTCCTTTGTACCATGTAAGTATATCATGAGATTGGGCTTCTGTTATTATATTGTATATCGACTAAAATAATGTAAACTGATGGGAATATTAGAAATCACCTTGGGCCACAAAACAAAAGTGGTTCGAAGCGTACTAGGAGAAAGTCAATGAAATTTGCGAGATATGTTTATAGTGGAGAAATTAACTACGGTATAGTTGAGGGTGATACAGTCAAACAAATTATCGGCAAACCGTACGAGACATATGATGTGACTGACAACGTACAGTCATTGTCTGATGTGAAGTTATTGGCTCCAGTAGTGCCCGGTAAAATTATAGCTATAGGACTCAATTACATGAGTCATTTAGACGGATTGGAACCACCCAGTGTGCCGGAACCTTTTTTCAAAACTCCTTCTTCCGTTATAGGCGATGGAGATGCTGTAGTCATACCTGCTGATGCTATCAGAGATAAGGTTGTTGTTCAGCCAGAAGCTGAGTTGTCTCTTATCATAGGAAAGAAATGCCGTAAGATATCTAAGAGCGAATCTCTCAAATATATACTCGGATATACGTGTGGCAATGATGTGAGTGCTCGTGACTGGCAATTTAACGATATGCAGTGGTGGCGTGCTAAATCTAGTGACACTTTTGCTCCATTAGGACCCTTTATAGTCACGGATCTAGATCCAGGCAATTTACATCTTGTAGGTCGTATCAATGGCAAGATCGTTCAAGAATCAAGTACAGCCGATTTAATACATGATGTACCCACTATTATAGAATTCGTTAGTAGGGTAATTACTTTGGAGCCTGGTGACGTTATAATGACTGGTACGCCTGGCAAGGCCGAAGACGTACATCCAGGAGATACAGTGGATGTTGAGATAGAAGGAATTGGTGTTCTTAGCAATCCAGTTTCATCAGAGTAGAATTATATTTACTATGAAGACTTTTGTCTCCGAACTAGGTTATCAACCCTCCAATTGTTAACCAGTAAAAGATAATGTACGAACCGGCTCCGATAATTAACCAAGATCCAATTGTTTGTATGTAGGGTATGGCTTGTTTAATAGAAACTGTTACGGTTTCTTTGAACAGTGCCATACATACTGTAATGGAAGTGATTACAAGCCCCATTCCTAAGCTATATGTTAGAAATTGTTTGGTCGTATCGGCGATGGTGTCTGTACTGAAAGTAGATCCCATAACCGATAAGAATATGGGTAAAGTACAGCTTAGAGATGCCGCTCCATAACTCAGTCCAAAAAGAAAATAACCCTTTACGTTGTTTTGGGTTACGTTTTTTATACTGCTTGATATATACACACCTAGGCGAGAGTAAATTTTTCCTCCAACAAGTAACCATGCCCCAGATAGAGCTAAGCCAATTCCAACAAATAAACCTAGCCAAGGCATTGCACTGCTCAAAACCGATCTGATTCCAAATCCTATGGCTAAGCCAGCTGTGCCAAATAAAATGACAAATCCTGAAGATACTGTTAAGCCTATTGTTAATGACATTTGTAATTGTCTTAATATATTAGGTTTTGTGTCAACATTTTTACCCATGTAAAGACCTATATAAGCAGGTAGCATAGCGAAGCCACAAGGGTTGAAAGCAGCTACAACTCCAGCCGCGAAAGCGAATCCAAATGGTGCTAAGAGTGCTAAATCCCCTAATGTTGAGCTTGTTTTGCCTGATATCGTCTCCATGAACATGTTTATTTCATCAATGCCAGTGGCATTCTTGACAAAAATAGCTCCCATAACAGCTAACGTTATAGGAACTGAGAACACTAGTGCCGTAAGCAAAAAACGAACCCAAAGTCGAAAATTTCTTATCTGTAAAGAATTGTCTTTCATATAATCATAAAGTGATCTTGGATCTGGCTGATTATAACCGATATTTGCAAGGATATGTCGTTTGTTGGTTTGTTCGTTTAATAAATCCAAATCTAGTAGTTCGACATGGAAGGCCTTGATAGCGAATTGCTTATAATTAATAAATTGCTCGTCATTCCTATGAAATTACTAAATTAAATATGGTTGTAATCGTTGACAACTATTTTGGGCACTGGTAGAGTGAATTCTGTTGAGGTGGACGTTTTTGGATGAGTGTGTAGTGCTTTACTCGTCTAGGAGTTACATTTAAAGGCTTTTCGGATCGTAATGTTTAGATGTCTAGTTCCTGATTTAGTTGATTTGGAAAGTCTGTGCTGTCTGTATCGAATGCCAAGAAGAATGTGGTGTTATTGAATTAGGAGACGACTAATGGCAAAGTCTAAATCTGGATCTAAGACCCAGAGTATAATCGAGATACTGCCGGAAGAACTGGATGATTTTGAACGAGAAGTCAAGAGATTTCAAGCTGGCGAATGGGATCCTAAAGAATTTATGGCGTTTAGGTTAAGGCAAGGCGTTTATGGGCAAAGGCAAGCGGATGTACAAATGTTTCGAATTAAGGCCCCGTTTGGAGGATTGACCTCTGACCAAATGGATGCTTTGGGAGATGTTGCAGAGAAATTTACGCCTTTAAGAAAAGGACATTTAACGACTCGTGAGAATGTTCAGTTTCACCATATCAAATTGACTGATATGCCAGAAGCTATGCGTATTATTGGTGACGTCGGACTTAGTAGTAGAGAGGCTTGCGGAAATACTGTTCGCAATGTCACAGGATGTTCATTAGCGGGTGTGTGTTCTGATGAACCGTTTGACGTTACACCGTATGCAGCGGCATATTCTCGTTATTTTGTAAGACATCCCTTTA
>CAZSCD010000071.1:0-5150 GCA_964605345.1 uncultured Dehalococcoidia bacterium | reverse complement strand
CAAGTGAATTTTCGACTAATTCCTTTACAACTGATGCAGGCCTTTCAACTACTTCACCGGCGGCAATCTTAGAAGAAACATCTGGAGATAGTAAACGTATAGTCATTTCCCATCAATTTCCTTTTCTTTCTGGAATAAAATTTAATAGCTATATAAATTGCGATTTGAATGGAACTATACCTGTGTCACTAGATGGTAACAGTTATGTCAATTATAAACTTAGTTACAATCGACTGTCTGAAAAACATGCGGATTAAACCTGATATGTGATATCATAATTTCTCCAAAATTCTGTAAGATCTTAATGTGTGAGGCCTGTTTTTGTTAACTAAACCAACTTTACTGGATGTGATCGATGCCAAACGGCAAATTGCACCATACATACCTAAGACACCTCTCCATCATTATCTGTCATTAGACAACCTATTGAACGCAGAAGTATACGTCAAGCACGAAAACCATCACCGATTAGGCGCGTTCAAAGTCCGTGGTGGCGTTAACTTAATATCCCGTCTTTCAGATGAAGAAAAGCGTCGTGGCGTAGCTACAGCATCCACTGGAAACCATGGTCAGTCAATCGCATTTTCGGCTGATCTTTTTGGAACTAATGCAATAATTGCTGTTCCAGAAAATGCCAATCCTGTCAAAGTAGAATCTATACGTAACTTAGGGGCTACTGTGATTTTCCATGGAAATACTTATGAAGATGCCCGAGAACACATTGAACAGTTGTCAGAAAAAGAAGGCTATAGATGCATACACGCCGTCTCGGAACCATTATTAATTGCAGGTGTAGGCACATATTGTCTGGAAATTTTCGAAGATTTACCCGACGTAGATGTAATAATAACTCCTGTTGGAGGTGGTAGCGGAGCTGCAGGCGTATGTATTACAAGCAAAGCCCTAAAGCCAAACGTTAAACTTATTGGCGTCCAATCAGCAGAAGCCCCTGCAGCTTACTTGTCATGGAAAAATGGGCGAGAGGTCGAAGCTCCTATGGAAAGCACTGCTGAAGGATTAGCAGTGCGCATGGGCTACAAATTACCACAAGAAATAATACGTGACAGCCTTGATGATTTCATCTTAGTTACGGACAAAGAATTAAATCAGGCAATCGTGATGCACCTTGAAAAGACTCATAACTTAACAGAACACGCTGGAGCCGCGTCTCTCGCTGCTGCGATAAAAATCAAGGATTCTCTTAAAGGTAAAAAGGTTGTACTCGTTATGAGTGGCGGTAATATTTCTCCTGAACATCTCAAAATTGCCTTAGAGCACAGAGAATAAAATTTAACTCGTAACCAGAAATTCTAGGAGATATACGCATGGAAGTTGGTTACTTCATGATGCCACTTCATCCGCCTGAGTCTAATATCACAAAAACCCTAGAAGATGATATAGAACAGATAGTTACTCTAGACAAACTTGGGTATAAAGAGGCCTGGATAGGGGAACATTACACAGCCGGCTGGGAAAACATTCCTTCGCCTGACCTATTTATAGCCAATGCTATACCCCTAACGAAAAACATCATACTAGGTACCGGCGTCAATTGCTTGACCAATCACAACCCTTTTACTCTCGCACATCGCATCGCTCAACTTGACCACATGGCCCATGGAAGATTCCAGTGGGGGATAGGGTCAGGCGGATTCCCAGGCGACTTCGAAGTTTTTCGATTTGACCCCAAGTCAGGAAATCATCGAAAAATGTTTAGAGACTCAATTGAACTCATTCTGAAGATATGGGATAACCCTGATCCAGGAGTATATGAACATAATAACTGGAACTTCGCTATTCCAGAACCCATAGATGAACTTAACCTACGGGTTCATTTGAAGCCATATCAAAAACCTCATCCACCAATAGCTGTAGCAGGTGTATCAGCGAACTCCGATACGTTAGTCATGGCTGGTGAACGTGGATGGATGCCAATAAGTATAAATTTGGCTCCACTAAACACAGTCAAAACTCACTGGGAAGCAGTAGAAAAAGGTGCCCAGAAATCAGGTACACATCCCAATCGTGATAATTGGCGTATAGCTCGTGAGATTTACATAGCAGATACAACTCCACAAGCTCGTAAAGATGCGTTACAGGGAGTCTTAAAGCGTGACGCTCACTACTTTTTAAAACTTTTAGCCCATTCAGGGAACCTAGATTTGATGAAAAACAACCCTGACATGTCAGACTCTGATATAAACATTGAATATATAATGAATCACATTTGGATAGTAGGTAGCCCGGATTTAGTAACTGAGAAACTGATGCAGCTTTACTATGACGTAGGTGGCTTTGGCATGCTGTTAGCGATGGCGCACGAATGGAATCCAAGAGACAAGTGGGTCAACTCTATGAATCTTCTTATCAATGAAGTCATACCCAAACTGAACAAAATGATTAAGTAAATAATTTCTACAACCCAAGATTATTTGGCTACATTTCCTAGAATAACATTCAGTAAGTTATTATGACCACAACCATAACCAAATGAAGAAATATGACGCCAGGCTAGATCGTGATGTCTAACCGAAAGAAACAAATAACACCAAAGGATCACATTGATCCAACAGAGGTTGTAGTTGCCCGTTTAAGCAACGGCTTGTCACTACATAGATGCATCTCTCAAGCATCTACGGATGATAAGATTCGCATTCTAATTGGTCGTAATAAACAAGCCAATATACCAAAAAACAGAATTCTGATGTTCACTGGAATAACAACGAGGTCAGAGGAAGAACTACGTCAACTTCAAAATGATTGTGAATCCCTAGCTTCTGATTTAGATCTATCTGAAATATGGGAAATAACACGCGACGAACCAATTCCTATAAGCCTAGACTCTCTTGCAGAACTTTACTGGACTCAATCTCCAACCATAATTCAAAAAGTATCTTTACTACTCCATATAGACCGCAATTCCACATATTTTTTAACTGATGGAGATAGCTATTTGCCGCGAGATCAAAGTTCCGTACAAGAAATTCAGAGACGGCAACAACTAGACACAAAACAAGCACATGAAGAAACTCTTCTAATTGAACACCTCCAACAAGATTGTTTGCCTAAACCGTTAACTAATTACCAATCTGATTTACTCCAACATTTAAAAGGTTATGTCATATATGGCGAAGACTACACCAGAAGCACACTGGCAAAAAAACTTGTCCAGCAAATAGAACAACGTGCACGTGATTTACAGCAAATTAGCTTCAATATTCTAGTAAAGGTAGGCATGTTCTCGCCTGATGAGCCTTTAGAACTCGAACAAGCCAAAATCCATAAACATTTTACTGCTGACATACTCGATGAGGCTTCAGGTATCAATGTGTCTCAAATTTTGGCAAGAGAACATCGGACAGATCTCTCAGCGATACGAACAATTACTATAGACAACGCAAAAACCCAGGATATGGATGATGCTCTTTCACTAGAAATTGAGGCTCCAGAAAACAATAAACCAGACTCTACTAGAATATACCGTCTCGGCATCCACATTTCCGATGTTGGAGCACTCGTAAAACCAAACAGCCTTCTAGATATAGAAGCTGATTATCGTATGGCAACTGTATATTTACCCGAAATTAAAATACCTATGTTTCCTTCTGGACTGTCCGATAAAGCAGCCAGCCTGTCTCCTGGTCAACCCAGAGGGGCTGTTAGCTTGATAGTACGTATCGACGAGAACGGAGAAATTCTAAACTGGGAGATATTCCCATCAATAATTCGGAGCCACGTGGCATTATCTTACGAAGACGCCGACCAAATAATTACAGACTCAACTCATCCAGATCACAACATCTTGTCTATACTGAATTTATTAGCCATCGCCTTAGAAAAAAAGCGAGAACAAAAGGGAGCTATTAACATAGATAGGCCTGAAATACTTCTAACTTCTATTGAATCTGATAAAGTCTCTATGAGGATTATAGAAAATCCAACTCCATCCAGAAAATTGGTTAGAGAATTCATGATTTTATGTAACCATCTCATGGCAAGTTTCTGTGAACAGCAAAAATTACCTGCAGCATACCGTTCTCAGGATGCATTTGACATAAGTGATATTCCAAAAGATCCCAAACATGGGCCTCTGTGGAGGCACCTCGTAATACGTCGTCTGCAACCAGCAAATATTGGAACTACACCAAGGCCTCACGCAGGCCTAGGCGTTACTTCTTATACACAAGTAACATCACCTATAAGACGATATCCTGATCTTATTATGCAACGCCAAATCAGTTCACTACTTAATTCTAACCAAGCCTTATATTCTTCAGAGGAAATAGCTTCCGTGGCACATCGAGCTGATGTTCAACTACGTGAGTTAGGGAAGCTAGAAGAAGCTAGGAAACATTACTGGCTCCTAAAATACATGAAGCAAAATCTCTTGAACAAGCAAGACGGACACCCATCAGATATTTTTACTGCGATTGTTCTTGACAATCAAACAACAAGACTGGCTTTGATGGAATTACTTGAATATCCTATACGTGTGAAAGTAGAACTACCTCCTAAATGTGAACCAGGAGATACGGTTGCATTACAGCTACAAGGAGTTGATTTATGGCAACGAGCATGTCAGTTCGTTTACCTGCCATCTGCATAACGTTCTCATCACAAAAGGCCTTAAGAAGTTAACTCGCTAATGATATATTGTTTTTGAAAGTCTACCCCCTTGGGGTAGATTGAATTGACACTTAGACACATTGATATGTATCCTAATTGCTGTAATTATTTTGGTTTTCGTGGATTAGGTAAATTTCAATCTGCGGCAAAGAACCTCTCTTGCATTAAGGTGTATGACAAAATTGGAGGAATCATGGGGCGATATATAGCTTTAAGCATAGTTGGATTGATATTAGTAATAGGAGTGGCGTGTGGTGGAGGTGAAGAAACAACCACAACTGCAACAAACCTCACATCAACAGAACCTACTCCAGTACCACCTACTGAAGTACCTGCTCCAGAACCTACTCCAGTACCAGCTACTGAAGTACCTGCTCCAGAACCTACTGAAGTACCTGCTCCAGAACCTACTGAAGTACCTGCTCCAGAACCTACTGAAGTCCCTGCTCCAGAACCTACTGAAGTACAAGCTCCAGAACCTACTACAGTACATGCTCAAGAACCAAATGCGGTACCACTACAGG
>CAZSCD010000070.1:0-7096 GCA_964605345.1 uncultured Dehalococcoidia bacterium | reverse complement strand
AGAGCAGCGTTTATATTTGAAGGTATAGGAGATGATGAGATTATTGGGGATTTCGGCCTTATGTTAAATGGAGCAGCCGGTTACGAATTTGATCGTGCAGACATCTCTTTTGGTACCCCTCAACACGCTTTGGTGTTAGCTGTAGCATCAAACTTCTCTGAAAATTACACACACTGTATAGAAGAAGTAATTATAATGGATTCGATGCAAACTGGTACCACAAATCCATTAGTTAGAGCAGAAATGGTATACTTTGAAACCCCTAACGGTGGTGCCGTTTTCTCAACTGCCTCAATTAGCTATTGTGGTAGTTTGTCACATAATAACTATGACAATAACGTTTCTAAAATAACTGATAATGTTCTGAAGAGATTTATATCCGAAGAACCTATCCTTTAATCTTTTAAATACAAGTATTCTTTATATGAAGTGGAGTCGAAAAATTGGAAGCGAGTGGACTAAATATCAACCTTACTAATATAGTCCTTTCGGCTATACCAATACTAATACTAATCGGCACCATCATAGGACTCAAGTGGAGTGCCCCCAAATCAGGTGCATTGTCATTGCTTGCAGCAATGTTCATAGCATATATATTTTTTGGCGCTGACACACGCATACTAGCAATCATAAATGCAAAAGGGTTAAGCCTAAGCATCTTTGTATTAACGATAATATGGGCAGCTATATTACTCTATAATGTGATTGATGGGCTGGCCGGAATTAAGATTATAGGCTCCACAATGACTCGTCTTATAAAAGACCCACTAATGCAAGCTTTAATAGTTGGATGGGCTTTTTCTGGGTTCATACAAGGCATAGCTGGCTTAGGAGTACCTGTAGCAATAGTTTCTCCCATCTTGGTACTAATGGGATTCACTCCAGTTAGAGCTGTATCTATTGTTCTGATTGGACATGCCTGGGCAGTAGCATTTGGATCCATGGGTTCTTCTTTTTACACAATTCAATTGGTAACTGGTATTGAAGAAGATATCATTGGACCACACATGTCCACTCTTATCATTTTGCCTACCATTCTTACAGGATTCGCTGTAGCACATTTACAAGGCGGCATGGAATCACTTCGCAGAGGTATTTGGCCTATATTGATTATTGGTACGATTATGGCCGCATCTGCATGGCTAGTAAACCTAATAAATCTTCCTCTATTAGCAGCCATTGTGCCTGGGCTCTTAGGATGCGTTACAGGATGGATAATATCCAAAACTCCACTCTCCAAAATTCCAGACAAATTACAAACTAACCACCAAAAGTCAGACTTTAATAAAACAAATCAACCTGTTTACCGAACGTCTAGCTTTCACTTTGCCTTCTTACCATATTACATTCTATTCCTATTTAGCATTTTGACTCAAATACCAACTATAAAAGAATTAAGTGTGAATCTACATTTGGGTCTTAATTATCCTTCAACTGTTACAAGCCTAGGATTCAATATAGACGCTAGCCAAAATTATGCTAAAATTCGTTTATTCGGTCATCCTGCACCTCTCATTCTCATATCTCTGTCATTAACTTATTTTGTGTTGAAAATCACTCACAGATGGAATTCTGGAGTAACATTGACAGCATTTAAACGTACGTACTCTCAGAGTGCTTCCACAAGTGTAGGCATAATAACAATGATAATGATGGCATTAGTTATGACCGATACAGGTATGACTCATGTACTAAGTCAATCAATCGCTACAAACACTGAATCAGTATTTGCAATTTTCTCACCGTTCATCGGAGTTCTGGGGACGTTTATAACAGGTAGTAATACAAACTCTAATGTTCTTTTTGGTGCCTTACAACTAGAAACTGCAACCGCATTATCTATAAACCCTGTTACTATATCTAGCATTCAATCTATTGGAGGATCATTAGGCAGTGCTATTGCTCCTGCCAAAGTATTAGTAGGTACAGCGGTTGTAGCCATTGCTGGAAAAGAAAATGAAGTTTTACGACGTACTATCCCCTACTGTCTATTATTAGTATTAATTGTAGGTATACAATCATGGATCGTCACTACTTTTTTCGATATAAAATAACTTATGAATAAATATAAAGTTCAACAAATTGCTTTATGGATAATGTTGGCTAATTTTCCTTTTCTATATTTGAGCGCAATTACATTTGAAAATCCCGCACTAGTAATCGCATCATTGTGCATTATGATTATTGATTCATTTATAGTATCGATAGTGTATTGAAAATTTAACATCAATTCTAAGTATGATGATTTATATCAAGTGTAAATGCCAAATTAGATTTTAAATGGAGGCTTTATTGTGAAAATCAATCCAAGAAGAATCTGGTGGATGTTAGTGATCACTTTAACAGTTTTCATCTTGATTGTTGCATTAAGGGGCAATTAAATCCTTATCGTTATTAATTCAGAACATTTGTTAAATAAATCAACAACCATAATCTATGATACTTTGGGGTATGTTAAATATGTCCAATAAAATTCATTCGGTTTTCAGTTTCCCAAACCCTGTCAATGAAGTCGCAGCACGCTTGGTAGCGAGCATGGTTGTAATACTATCCATAGCCACAATAATAACTGGAGAAAGCTGGCTAATATTTATACTTAACTATGGATTCTTAGCAAGAGTATTAACAGGTCCAACTTTGAGTCCAATGGGATTAGTAGCAACCAAAGTTATAGCACCTCGGATATCGTTGCCTCGTCCTACAGCAGGACCTCCTAAGAGATTTGCTCAAATAGTAGGTCTCATATTTTCAACATCTGCTACAGTCGTATACGTTATATCAGGTGACCTGTTAATCGTAAGAAGTTTAATAGGAATAATAACTATCTTTGCATCATTAGAAGCATTCGTGGGCTTTTGTGCAGGATGTTTTGTTTTCAATAAACTGATGCGCTGGGGATTTATTCCAGAATCTATATGCAAACAATGTAACTTAGATTACAGGACTACCCCATCTACAACAAATAACTAGACATTAATTCTGTGGAAATATGAATTGAGTGTTGCATTATTTGAATCATAAAGGCAATATTATAATCAGCCTTAATTAATTCAAAAAGTGAACGCAGGAGTTTAATGTGAAAGTTCAAGACAAAATTGCAATAGTTACGGGTGGTGCACGAGGACTGGGCCGAGGAACAAGCCTTGTGTTAGCAGAAAACGGCGCTGACATCGTTGTAGCTGACATAAATCTTTCAGGAGCTGAAAATGTAGCTAAAGAAGTAGCTGAAACAGGACGTAAATCTTTAGCAGTATATGTCGATGTTACTAACCGTGAATCAGTAAACCAGATGGTTGATAAGGTATTAGCTCATTTCGGAAAGATTGATATTCTTGTGAATAATGCAGGACTTATAGGAGCAGAAGGCTGGGAAAATAGACAAGACGAAATTGAGGATGACTGGGACCAGATGTTTGCAGTCAACGTGAAGGGAATAGACATAACAACTAGTGCTGTAATGCCACACATGAAAGAGAGGCGTTATGGAAAAATAATTAATATATCCTCTGGTGCAGGTAGACAAGGAGGCCCAGGAAGACAAGCTTACGCCGTATCTAAAGCAGGGGTGATAAGTATGACTCAGGGTAAAGCACTTGAACTAGGAGAGTACAACATCAACGTAAACTGCATATGCCCCGGCTGGATTTGGACTCCTATGTTGGAAATGATAGGAATTCGCATAAGTACTTCTCCTAACAACACCACCGGAATTACGCCTAGAAGTTGGGCTGAAGGTACTATCGAAGAACACTGTGCCATCAAACGAATGCAAACTGCAGAAGACATAGGTAATGCGGTTACATTTTTCGCATCAGACGTTTCAAAAAATATTACAGGACAATCACTGAATGTAGATGGTGGAGCATTACTAAACTAACAAACACCTTGAATTAGGAGATAATTATGATCACGAACCAAACTGTTCCACCTCTACCAAACGAACTGATTCCTTTTCCAGTCGTCGCAAATATTGATTTCGCACAGGGACCTATATTTGACAAACAAGGAAATTTATATTTCGCAAACTACATTGAAGAGGGAACGATTGGACGTATGTCCCCAAACGGTACAGTAGAACTTTGGGCTCATACAGATGGATGTGCAAATGGACTAAAGGTAGATGGATACGGGAATATAGTTGTTGCTGATGTAAGTCCTGAGGACGGCAACAAAGGCCCATGTAGAATAACCAGAATCCACCCAGTAACTAAACAGATGGAAATTCTTACAGACAATTACAACGGCACTCCTTATCGTGGCATATATGAAGTTTGTCTTGATTCCAAGGGCAACATATATTTTTCTCAACCTCGTGGCAGTTACGAAGAAAGCCCAGTAGGTGGTGTATACATGATCACCATGGATTCTGAAAACAACCCCATCAAAGTAACCAAAGTAGCTGAGGGATTGGCATATCCAAATGGAATGGCATTTCACCCAGAAGACGAAAGTAGATTTTTTGTAGGTGAAATGAGAACCAGGCAACTCCCAGAATATTTTACCGTTACAGGAGAAATTGCCAAAATAAGAATACAAATCAAACGAGCATTAGAAAGATCTTACGGTGAAGCCACAAATTCAATCTGCAAATTAAAAACAGAACTCGAACAAAAAATAGATCTGTCAAATAAAATCAAGGCTGGAAATAACATTTGGTATGATGGAAGAATCGTAGAATATAAACGACATTCTGACGGCACACTATCCAACAAACGAACGATGATAGAATTTCCTGACCACAGCATATCTGGATTCAGATTTGATGAATATAACCGTCTTTGGACAGCTAATTGGCCTGGTTCCACCGTGGGGGTTGTTGACGTGGATAAAGGAGAAGTTCTTGCAAGGTATGAAATGGGAGGAACCAGAGTTTCAAACTTGTGTTGGTGGGAAACATCTTTATATGTGACTGTCGCAACAAACCATAGTATTGTTAGATTGAACGTGGGGGTACATGGAGCTCCAGTTATCCCATAAAGAAATACTAACGATTACATATTTGTAACACAATATATGATGGTAGACACGCCAATATGGCAAAACCTCACTACATTTTATCCATAGACCAAGGAACTTCGAGTACCAGATCTATATTAGTTAATAGGTCTGGTAAAGTTTTACAAAGCGAAACTCAAACAATCAGTCAAATATATCCTCATGCAGGATGGGTTGAACAAGACCCAACTGAAATATTTGAATCGTGTCTAGTAGTTATAGAAAAGTTGCTCAATTCTACAAATACTAGTCCAGACCAAATAGCCGCTATAGGTATAACCAACCAACGAGAAACGTCCATTGTATGGAATCGAAAAACTGGCAAACCAGTCGCAAACGCCATAGTATGGCAATGTCGTCGCACTTCAGATCTATGCGAGAAATTAAAATCTAGAGGGCTGGAAGAAATCTTCAACGAACGAACTGGACTGCCCATCGACGCTTATTTTTCTGCCACCAAAATACGCTGGATATTGGATAAGATACCAGAAGGGCAAACCATGGCTGAGTCTGGGGATCTAATTTTCGGCACTATAGATAGTTGGATACTATGGAATTTAACCAACGGATCTATACACGCTACTGATGTAACGAACGCATCTAGGACAATGCTGTTTAATATAAACAGGCTAAAATGGGACGTTGATTTAATTGCTGAATTAGATCTTCCTTTGTCTATGTTTGCTAAAGTAAAACAATCCAATGAAATATTTGGATACGCGAACAAAGGCTTGTTCAAAGGATCAAATATACCAATTGCTGGAATTGCTGGAGATCAACATGCTGCATTATTCGGTCAAACATGTTTTCAAAACAACATGACAAAGAACACTTACGGCACAGGATCTTTCATATTGATGAATACTGGACATCAAAGAATCAAATCAACTAATGGGTTAATCACAACACCAGCCTGGAGTCTCAACAATACAGTCACTTATGCTCTCGAAGGCAGCATATTTTCAACTGGAAGTACAGTACAGTGGCTACGTGATGGCCTAGAAATAATTAATAACTCATCTGAAACAGAAACTTTAGCCACCTCGATACAAGGCACTAATGGTGTTTACTTAATACCAGCATTTACAGGACTTGGAGCCCCCTACTGGAACATGCATGCAAGAGGCGCCATTATAGGACTCACAGCAAACACAAAGAAATCTCATATCGCAAGAGCTGCACTAGAATCAACTGCTTACCAAACACGTGCCATCATAGACATAATGATCAAAGATACTGGCACAAAAGTTCCAACTTTAAGGGTTGACGGTGGTGGATCAGTGAATAATTTCCTCATGCAATTCCAATCAGACATCTTAGGCATTCCTGTGGAACGTTCGTCTTATAAAGTAGGACAAGATACATATATAAATGAAACTACAGCCGTAGGTGCCGCATACATAGCCGGGTTGGCCATAGGATTTTGGAAAAACTTAGATAACATAGAATCTATCAAGCAAAAGTCAACTCCGTACGATATATTCGAACCACATCTCAGTGAAGACGCAAAAGAAACCTTATATAGTGGATGGGAAAAAGCTGTGAAATCTAGCTTAGTACAAACGACTATTTCCTAGGTATAACCGGTAGGATGATATGAGATGGATGTTTCTCGTTATGGAATATTATCTGGTTAGCCGTACGTAGTTCCGTATCCTCTGCAAATTTGTTACCTGTATTAGGGTTACGGTCAAATCTGGGGAAATTACTGCTAGATATCTCTACACGGATTCTGTGTCCCTTAAGAAAAACGTTACCAGTAGTCCAAAGATTGATGGAGAATTCGTAAATGTCTCCAGCTTTAAGCAGCTTCTGACAAGAAGTCGATTCACGATATCTCCCACGGATAATACCGTCACAAAGATTCATTGCATACCCATCCGGTCGAACATCAACCAATTTACCTGTGAAATCAGTGTCAGTACCATCGGTACTAGCATAAAGTTTCACCATAACATGTCCGGTTACTTCAAGGTCTTCTTCCAACGGCTCAGATGTATATACCAATACGTCATTTCTATACTCTATAGATCTTTGATCATATGCACCCCACGGCACAATCTCAGGATTACAGCAAGTACATCCACCACTAGTAGGTACT
>CAZSCD010000069.1:0-18814 GCA_964605345.1 uncultured Dehalococcoidia bacterium | reverse complement strand
GTTTCTCAAATACAAAATGATTTTGGAAAAGCCATGTATGTGCATTTAGATGTCACTGAAGAACAAAGCTGGATAGACATAATTAAAGCTACCGTTTCAAAGTTTGGAAAACTGGATATCTTAGTAAACAACGCAGGTGGTAGAGGAAGAAGATTAGGTCTTCAAAGAGGCAGTACCGTAGAAGAAACAACTGAAGATGACTGGGAAGCTGATATGGCCCTAAATGTAACAGGAGCTTTTTTTGGAACTAAACACGCAATTCCGGAAATGCGTAAACAAGGAGGAGGTTCCATCATAAATATAGGATCTATTTCTGGGCTAGGTGGGAAAACTGGTGGAAGTACTGGTTACAGAGTAGGTAAAGCTGGAGTCAAGTTGTTTACTAAAGCAACTGCGATTCAATATGCTGAGGAAAATATCAGAGCTAACTGCGTTCATCCTGGATACTTCGTCACTCCTATGACTCGCAATATGAACGAAGAAAGCATTAATTGGCACTTAAGTAAATCACCAATGGGTAGATTTGGGAATGTGGAGGATATAGCACACGGTGTATTATACCTTGCATCAGATGAGGCTTCATTTGTAACGGGTGCAGATCTCATCATAGACGGTGGAGTAACAGCTCAGGAATAATAGTTGAGGGGACCAATGTCCAAAGAAAAATGGTTTAAGGGTAACATCCACACTCATACTAATGAATCTGACGGAGACTCTTCTCCAGAACGAGTTGTGAGTTGGTATAAACGCCACGAATATGATTTCCTGGTATTAAGTGACCACAACCATCTAACTGTCCTAAAACACGGACACGATGATCGACACACGAATTCTCCTCTCATGATACCTGGAGAAGAAGTCACCGTTGCATTAAACAAAGGCAAAACTGCTGTTCATATCAACGGCATCGGAATTACTCGCGTGGTAGAGCCAATTGATGCAACAACAATTATTTCTACTCTTCAAGCTAATATAAACACGATACTGGAAGCGGGAGGCATTGCTTCACTAAATCATCCAAATTACACTTGGGCTTTTGATCACGAAGCCATAAACCAAATAACAGGAGCAAGTTTATTAGAGATATTCAACGGCCATCCTAAATCTAACAACTACGGCACTCCAAACAAACCTAGTTGCGAAGAAATTTGGGATGGAGTGCTTTCTAGCGGAAAGGTGATTTTTGGCGTGGCGACAGACGATGCTCATGAATTTGACGACTTTGGTCATAATCTAAGTAACCCAGGTAGAGGATGGCTAATGGTAAAAGCTGATCACTTATCAACCGAAAGCGTTTTAGAAGCACTGGCATCTGGAAACTTCTATGCATCAACCGGAGTGACTCTGGAAAATATAAATTTGTCTCGTAATCACATTTCAATAACAATAAAACAAGAAGACCAACATTCTATCTTTACTACACAATTTATTGGCATTAATGGCTACGTTTATGACGAAACGACAGGGCCAAATATTGATTACTATCCACGCGGTAATGAAGGATATATACGCGCTGTCATTAAATCATCTACTGGATACAAAGCGTGGACACAGCCAGTCTTCTTAATTTAAGCACACTTAATGCGACTAATTTTTCAAAAATATCAAACCCATATAAAGGAAAAAATGTGACACGAAACATCCCTTCAGAAAAAGAAGTTGAAGAATATTTCCAGTCCCTAAGTAATTGGGGGAGATGGGGCAAAAAAGATCAATTGGGAACTCTCAATTTCCTTACACCTCAAAAAACTATAGAGGCTGTTAGTCTAGTTACTAAAGGAATTACAATTTCTTGTGCCAGTATTATTTCATTTGATTCGACACCAGATGCTCCAATTCCAGCACTACATTTTATGTTAGAAAGTGGTGAAGGTTGGACATCAGGAGGCAAACAAACATCAAGGACAACTGAAGGAGCGTCTGATTTCATTGGAATGGCATTCCACGGTTACACGATCACACACGTAGATAGCCTAGCTCATTATTTTTGGAAAGGTAAACTGTTCAACAACCAACCTGCTCATCTTATATCTACAAATCTGGGAGCCACTGTAGAATCAATAGATCTAGCCAAAAACGGCATCGTGACACGCGGCGTACTAGTAGATGTTCCAATGATACGAAACGTCAACTGGATTGACCGAGGAGAAGGGGTGATGCCAGAGGATATTCTAGCAGCCGAAAAAAAATGTGGTTTCACAATACAACAAGGTGATGTGCTCCTAATTCGTACTGGGCAACTCCATAGACGTACCCTGGAAGGGCCAGTCAATCCTAATGTCGAAGGATCAACTGCATGCCAGGCAGCTTGCCTCCCACTTTTTCACGAACGAAACATATCTATGCTTGGTAGCGATACTGGAAACGATGTAATGCCAAGTCAGTACCGTAACGTATCAAGTCCAATACATCAAGTCGGCATTGTAGCCATGGGTCTATGGATTCTAGACAACGCGAATCTGGAAGAACTATCAAAAATGTGCATAGACCAAAACCGCTGGGAATTTACGATCTCTATAGGACCTCTACGACTGTCAAATTCTACTGGTTCACCAGTGAATCCACTAGCAATATTCTAACTATATACACAATCCAGAAAAGCGAATCAACATAGCGTTATGATATATGTATTACACATCCACTCTATCAATGATATCTATTATTGAGCAGTATAACCACCATCAATAATAAGCTCGGATCCAGTCATAAACGAAGACTCTTCTGAAGCCAAAAACAAAGCCCCTGATGCAATATCCTCTGCAACCGCTATGCGCCCTAACGGAATTCTACTTATACTCGAAGCCCTACCTTTAGGTGTGCCTATATTACCTGATATCATTTCTGTATCTACGGGACCTGGATGTATCGAGTTGGCACGAATTCCATCTTTAGCATGTTGGATCGCAGTATATTTAGTCAACAACCTAACTCCTCCTTTAGAGGCTCCATAAGCTCCACCATGCAGTGTACCTATAAGTCCAGTTATAGATGAAATATTAACAATCGATCCACCTCCAGACCGACGCATATATGGAATCGCACATTTAGTGCCAAGAAATACTCCCCTAAGATTGACGGCCATAATCTCATCCCACTCCTCCACATCAGTATTTTCTATAGCAACTGAACTATATACAGCCGCATTATTTACCAAAATATCCAGAGATCCAAATTTATCTATGGTCGTTTGGATTGCATTCTTCCACTCTAACTCGCTTCTAACATCAAGTGAAACAAACATCGCATTCATCCCAGTTTCGTTAATTTCATTCTGAACATTGGTACCTTCTTCCAAAAGTTTGTCGCATATAACCACTGCAGCTCCCTCACGAGCAAATAATTTTGCCTCTGCCGCTCCTATTCCACTCGCACCTCCACTAATTAAAGCTATTTTACCTTTCAATCTCATATCATCTCTCGCAAAGACAGCATATAGAAATATTTCTATCGTTTAATAATTGGTTAATATAAATGAAATAACCATCGTCATAGAAATTTTGCCATAGTGTTATCAACAAATACAACCAAAAGTTGGCTTTTCATCAATTTGATAAATAATAACATTGTCAATCCATAATGTTTATTGCACATACTTGACAGAACATTTGTACTGTTCTAAAATGTTCTAATGCACTATCTACATATGATATTGGAGAAAACAGTGAACAAAATTCAGAATACTCATATTCTCAATCAGATTCCCATGCCTGGAATACCAAACACTAATAAAGAAGTTCATCAAAACAATTTCCAAAGAACTCGTACTGGTGAGAACGTTCTATATACTGGTAACATATACGGTGGTCCTCGTTACGGCTCTCACGGAATCGTCAAAAAGGTTTTCCTACGAAAAGCCGTAGTAGATCTAGGTATATCCGGTACATGGCATATACCCTACTTCCTTCTATCCACACTCAAAGCCGCCTGAATCTGCACAATTCTTAATCGTTTTGAAATACACCCAACATTGAGATATTTATCAGTCGCCAAAAAGTTGAGTTGCCATCAATAATGCCGCTATAGACTTAGCGTCTTGAATTTCTCCTACTCGTATCAACTTTGGAACACGTAGTAACGACACGTGTTCAATTTCTATATTTTCGTCGCTATCACCGGGCAATTTACTTGGCACAAGATCTTTAGCCAGATATGCATACATAAATTCTGTGCAAAACCCAGGGCTCATCCAAAAGCCTCCCAAAGCACGACAGTTTCTAGAGAAAAATCCTATTTCTTCCTGAATTTCACGTTGAACAGCTTCATCAGGTGTTTCAGATTCTTCAACCCTACCAGCAGGCGTTTCCAATAACGTCTGTCCAACTGCATAACGATACTGCCGTACAAGAATTACATTGTTCTCGGAATCCACAGGTACCGCAACAACTGCCGGCTTATGTTCGACAACTTCTCTAGAAGCCTCACTTCCATCAGGTAAGTTCACTACATCCATACGTAAATTGAGTATCTTACCCTCAAAAATTGACTGTGATTTCAATACTTGTTCTGACTCCATCTATTACTCCACAATAATCAAGCATTCATGTTTTTAAACGATATATAAGTTCCAGCCTATTCATCAAGTCAGTATAGAATTCATTCGACGTACCGCTACGCAAAAACTTAGTCACATATGGACTAGAAGTTATGACCACTTTAACATCTGACTCAACTGAAACACCAAATGAACCATCAACATGTAATGACGCACTAGGATAACAATCGGCATATAATTCGATTTTAGTGTCTTCTGAAAAAATCAACCCTTGTCTTAATCCGGTATGAGGTGCAACTGGTTGAACCGTAACAACACGAGCCTCAGGGTAAATTATTGACCCACCTGTGGATAAAGAGTAGCCCGTACTACCTGTAGGCGTAGCAAATACCACAGCATCAGCTCGATAATTTGCCAAAAAACTATCATTCACATACATATTCACATCTACCAAACCAGATCCTCCAGGTCGTCCAATAACTATGTCATTAAGAGCGTGAAATATACGTGGTTCTGTATTTTTTGCGCTCGGAAGAACGGATGCTTTAATCATCATACGTTCTTCTATTCGCACACTGTCATCCATATATATAGGTAATCTATCCAACACTTCATCTACTTTGAGTTCCGTCATGAAACCGACCCGTCCCATATTGACTCCTACTATGGGTATCGAAAAAGGGGCAACCACTTGTGCTGTTTTTAAAATGGTCCCATCGCCTCCAAGTACAACTACAAATGAGGTTGATTCAAATTTGTTTGTTATATTATCAATATCATCTACTGTGCTCATCCAAGACTTTCTATCAAGTTTGAATGCATTCACAATTTTGTTTGCAAAGTTCTCGGCATCAGAAATTTGAGATTTATAAACAAAACCTATCAGATCCTGATTTTCCATCAAAACAAGTCTCCTGATTTGATAAAAATGATTATTACATTATAGCCAAGGCAGCATTTTTGGCAAAGTTGATAAGAGGTGTTGGATATAATCCAAACAAAATCATGCTCACAAACATCACTGTAACACCAATTCTCAAAGAAATTCCTACATGTAGAGTTTCATTAGAATCAGATGGATTCAAATACATCACCTTAACTATCCTAAGATAGTAATAAGCCGAAATCACGCTATTTACTACTCCAAATAACACCAACCATTCCAAATTAGCATTTACTGCGGCTCCAAAAATATATATCTTAGATATAAATCCTACAGCTGGAGGCAAACCTATTAGAGATACCATAGCCAAAGTTAGCACAACCGCCAAATATGGAGCCCTTCGTCCGATACCAGCAAAACTATTTATGTCATCACTATGAGTATTATTAGACACAGCTATAATTGCTGAGAAAGCAGTTAAATTTGACAAACCATAACCAACCAAATAAAACAACACACCTGATGCACCACCATACAAATCAGATCCACTTCTGACAGATACAGCTGCCATACCCACCAATATATATCCAGCATGTGCAACCGTGCTATAAGCCAATAAACGTTTTATGTTATTTTGGCGTATCGCTATCAAATTACCTATAGTCATAGATAGAACGCTCATAATTGCGAATATAATGCTCCAGTCTAAGCTAAGTACCTCTTGGGAAAAAGCTACGTAGAAAACCCTCAAAATAACTGCAAATCCAGCAGCCTTACTTGCTACAGATAGAAACGCAGTTACAGGAGTTGGTGAACCTTCATATACATCTGGCGCCCACATGTGAAATGGAACGCTAGCTATCTTAAATCCAAAACCCGCTATTATTAGTGCAATGCCAAACAGAAGTGCGTAATTGTCCCCGGATCCATCGAACCCAATATAATGACTATCTATTTGATTTGCCAAATCCTGCAACATAGTGCTACCGGTGAATCCATAAACCATCACCATACCATACAGTAACACGGCGGAACTGATAGCACTAAGAATCAGGAATTTCATGCCAGCTTCTGTCGAGTTTCTAGTACCCAGAAATGCAGATAACGCTGCTATAGGTAACGCAGTTAATTCTAACGATATATACATAGTTATTAACTCCACAGTTGAAGCCAAAAGCATCATTCCTGTAGAAGAAAATAACATGAGAGCATAATACTCCCCTTGATAGTGTTTGAATTTGGTCGCGTAATCAACTGATATGAAAACTATAACAGCCGCTACACCAATAATAAGGAACTTAAAAAACAAGCTGAACTGATCCACAACCAACGTGCCAAATATTCCTGTATTTGAAAACATGCTGTCATTTTGGATAGCCAACCAAAGAGATAAAGTAAATGATAAAGGTACAATCAAACCAATAATCGTGAAAATGTGTAGGAGTTTTTTTCGATCTACCAATAGATCTAACACAATAATGGCTATAGCGAGCCCGACCATACTCAATTCAGGTGACAAAAGATACAAATCATGTAAGGTCATTTAAAATCATCCATTACTTCAAACTGTTCTGCATAGCCTGTTCTAAAGATTCCACAATAGGATGAATTCCATTGTGAAACACATCAGTTATCAATGCAGGATAAATCCCAACCACTAATACTGCAGCAACCAAAGTTGCTATTGGAATCAATTCAACAACTGTTGCGTCTTTTATATTGTCAAATCGTTCTTTTTGTGGACCGAAAAGTGTTCTCTGTATCATCCACATAATATATCCAGCAGTCAAAACAATGCCAAAAGCACACATAATGGTCATCCATTTCCAGACAGGAAATGCCCCCAAAAAGACCATTATTTCCGACACAAGACCACTAGTCAATGGCACGCCTAGTGAAGCCACTACTGCAATTAACAAAGCGGCCGCAAGAATAGGCATACGTGTAGCTAAGCCACCAAGATCAGGAATATATCTTGTATGAACTTTCTCATATATGAACCCAACCACTAAAAACATTAGACCAGTAATGGTACCGTGTGTAAACATTTGGAGAGACGCACCAGCTAGGCCTATCGGTGATACAGATCCAACAACACCTACAACAGAAGACAAACCAAGTAACACAAAGCCCATATGGCTAATACTGCTAAAAGCTATCAACCGCTTCAAGTCTGTTTGCCTCAAAGTAACCACCGCTCCATACAGCACATTCACTACTCCAGCCACTGCCAGCAACCACGCTGTTTCTGTCATAACTCCTGGAAACATACTAGCAGATACACGAATCATGCCGTACCCACCCATCTTAATCAAAACACCTGCGAGCATGACACTAGCTGCAGTTGGAGCATCTGTATGTGCATCAGGCAACCAACTGTGCAATGGCCAAACCGGTAATTTAACAGCAAATCCAATAAACAACATAGCAAATATCACACCAGCAGGTAAAACAAGAGTAGCAATCTGAATTTCACCTGGCAAAGCAGTCATATCAAAGGTGCCTGTAGAGAAAAACACTGCAAGTATCCCAACCAACATAAATGCGCTACCAAGAATAGTAAAAATCAAGAACTTCATAGCCGAATATCCTGATCTACCACTGCCCCACATGGATATTAATAGAAACATGGGCAGAAGTTCTAATTCCCAAAAGAAAAAGAAGAGAAGGAAATCGAGAGATGTAAACACCCCCATCACACTAGTTTGTAAAACCAACAAACATACAAAATGTTCTTTAACTCTATGATCAATATTCCATGAAGCAAATATTGCTACAACTCCCAACAATCCAGTTAACAAAACCAATGGGACACTTAGGCCATCGACTCCAAGGAAATATTGAACGGTGAATCCATCTATAGAGATCCATCGTTGAACTAGGTCTACCAATTGGTAACGCGACTCCGAATCAGTTTGGTACATTGAAAATACTGCAATTGCCAAGAATAATTCAATAAAAGCAATAGCAGCGGCAAAGAGACGTACATGTTTCTTGTCTCTACATATGAGAACAATAAGTAATGCCCCAACCATGGGCAAAAATACAATTGCTGTTAGCCATCCAGTTATTCCAGGTTCTATCATTGTTTTATATCAAGAACATATAAAATGTAACTACTATCAAAACGCCTAACGATACGGCTACACCGTAACCCTGTATCTGTCCAGTTTGTACCTGACGAAGAGATCCGCCAACATTACCCACAAACCAACCAACCATGTTAACCATACGATCGATGACTGATTTGTCCAACCAATCCAAAGCTCTAGCTATGCCTCGATAGAGATAACGTGTAACTATATAATGTTCGTATATCTCATCGAAATAATATTTCCGTGTCAATAAAACATGAGGCATCTTAAATGCATTCATTATCCATATAGGCAAACGACCTTCACGATAATACATGAAATAGGCAGTACCAATACCTGATAAAGCTACCACAGTAGAACCAATAGCCAAGATAATTTGAAACCCTTCTGAAGAGGCATGATATCCATCATAACTCAAGAAGTGTGTTAACCAATGTGTTGGAATAATTCTCAAATCAATTATTGGATTTATTAAAAACCCTATGGCAATAGAGGCTAGTCCCAGAGGAATTAAAGGCCATATCATTATTCTCGAACATTCAGCCAAATGAACTTGTTTAATATCATTTGCACCCGGGAATTCGGATTTTGAACCTCCCTTGAATTTCCCTTCGAAAGTCAAAAGCAACGCCCGGAAAATGTAGAAAGAAGTCATGAATATAGCCAGTAACGCCAACCAAAAAACTATATTGCTAATAATACCATCACCACTCCAAGCGGCAACAAGGATTTCATCCTTACTCCAGAAACCTGACATTGGAAAGATCCCAGAAAGACTAAGGGCTCCAATGAGAAAAGCTATGTAAGTCCAAGGCATAACTTTCCTCAATCCTCCCATATACCCCATGTCAAAGGTACCTGAGGCATGATTGACGTTTCCAGAACCCAAAAACAGCAATGCTTTGAAAAAAGCATGGGTGAATAAATGAAATAATGCAGCTATATAAGCTCCAAGACCTATAGCCATCATCATAAACCCCAGCTGACTTATCGTTGAATAGGCAAGGACTCGTTTAATATCATTCATGACCAAACCCATAGACGCTGCAAAAATAGCTGTGATTACTCCAACAATCGCCACGGTATTCATAGCTACACTAGAAGCCTCGAAAACAGGGAAGAATCGAGCTACAAGGAACACACCAGCTGCAACCATTGTGGCAGCATGTATGAGGGCGCTTACAGGAGTGGGGCCTTCCATCGCATCAGGCAGCCAAGTATGTAATGGGAACTGTGCTGATTTCCCTACAGCCCCTAAAAAGATTCCTCCAGCCAACAATGTAACCGCACTTGAAGTGATAATGCCTCCAGTAATTACTACTTTATTAACGTCTGCTATTTCTAAAGAATTAAGACCATGACTTGCAAAATCACCAGCGTGATAAAACAAATAAAGTATAGCTAGTAAAAACCCAAAATCTCCTAATCTAGTTATAATAAATGCCTTTTTTGCAGCAGCAGCGGCAGCAGGCTTATGATACCAAAACCCTATCAATAAATATGAACAAAGCCCAACCAGCTCCCAATATACGTAAAGCTGAATAATGTTACTCGCGATCAATAGTCCAATCATTGATGCGGTAAAAAGTGACATATATGCGTAATACCGAGCATATGAAACATCATTTTTCATGTACCCAACAGAATATATTTGAACCATCAAACTCACGCCTGTCACTACAACCAACATAATAGCTGTCAAGGCATCAAGCAAAATACCAACAGTGAAATGAAAGCTCCCCACAGTAAGCCATGAATAAGTATCCCATGCCATCTTTCCATTCTCTGCATTAGCCACGCTTGCTAACGCCCAAATTGAGAAACCGAACGATATACCTATAGTAATTATGGTAGAATGACCCGCTAAAATTGCTCGTTGGTTGAAAAATGGACGAATTACGAACGTTATAATAACAAATGAAGCAAGTGGCAGAAAAAATATGGACCATGCAATAAATTCAGGTATCATCTAAATCTTCCTCAAGATCTCATCCGCCACATGTTCTCGGCCTTGTGGAACCAATATTCTAAAACATACTCGTTCCCCCCAAGTCAAAATATCTCCTTCAGGAAGTATTTTGGTTGGTAAACCATCCCCTTCTAAAACATCCTTCCACATTTCTGCAATCATTAAATTAGCTGTTTTTTTATATTCAACCCACAAAGTTCTATACCTTAATGTTTCATCTGGTTCATGTCAGTAATAAATATAGACTGCGTATTTCGATATATTGCAATCACAATAGCTAAGCCTAGCGCTACTTCCGCAGCAGACACCGTAATAATAAATATTGTAAATATATGTCCAGTCAACAAAAACTGGATCATTTCTTCAGTCGTTTCCTGTGGATTAACTGTTAAACTAGCAGGAACAACATATCTAGACATAGCAACAGCCATTATGTTGACTGCATTAAACATCAATTCTATTGACATCAATACAGTTATCGCATTCTTTTTAGACAATGCTCCATACAATCCAATAGAAAATAATATCGCACTAACAATTAGAAAGTTTTCTAAGTTCATTACCGTTCCCGAATCAACACCAATGCACCAATAATTGCTGCAAGCAATACAACTGACGCGATTTCAAAAGCCAAAACAAAATCTCTTATCAATAATTTAGATATCCACGGAACTGTATTTGAAAAAACTTGGCTTAATGCAAGCATCCTATCATCACCAAAGGCATTTGCTTCACTTGATATCAAGTTCCAATCAGTTGAAACAGCAACAAATATAGCAATTGTGCCAAAAAGTGCGGTTAATATAGCTAAAGGTATGCCAAATGAATTTGAAGGATTGCCTTCTTCCAAATCTCTAGTCATTAATATCGCAAAAATTATCAGTACCGCAATAGCTCCAACATATATAAGCACTTGCACAACTGCTAAAAATTCCGCTCTAAGAAGCACAAACATCCCAGCTGTGCCAACAAATGAAACGATAAGAAACAAAGCCGATCTAAATAAAGACTTGAGCTGAATTACAGCTATCGCTGAAACAATACTGGAAACTGCAATTACCCAAAATGCAATGTCTACAACGAGTGTAGATTCTGTTCCTGCACCAAGTGTCATCTCTTAATCCATTTATTCTCTAATTCATCAACACTGGGTTTCTCATGCCTACCAACTTCATCCCAATTAGCATCTTTGCCAGAATGAGGATGATATGATTTGGCTTCAATTTGCGGTCTATACCATGTGCTAGGACGTTTAGGTGCTTTTCTAAGCTTATCAACCGTAACCACCAAATCATCACGTTTATATTTACCTTCTTCAAATCCGCTGCCCATATGAAGAGCGTCGTAAGGACAGGCTTCGACACATAAACCACAAAACATACAACGTCCCATATCTATGTCAAATACGTCTATAGCGTACTTGTCTCCTTCTTGAACTGCTTCACCACTTGGATGTGTCACAATACGTATTATTCCAAGAGGGCAATACTTAGCACAGCTAGCACAACCAGTACAACGTTCCTCATACCATGCAAACTCTTCCCCTCTAAATCTTGAATGTTGTGGCACCCTTTCTTCAACAGTTGCCAAACCCAATAAAGATTTAATTGCCATCTTGGGTTCTTTCAAAACATACGTGACTACGTTTGTTTCATTTTTCTTGGCTAATCCTAACAAACCTATCTTTCGATCTGGGTACTGATAAGTAAACAACCGTCCAGGTAAAACCATATTTTTCATGGTAACCATTAAGCCTTTTATCATGCCTATACCATACACGTTCAATCAGCCTCCAATTGCATATTTGCTAGTGGCGAAGGAGTGGGTTTCGGACGTCGTGTGCGCCGACGATTCATTATACTTGATATCACTAATAAACAACCCAATCCTACACTCCAATTAATCGCAGCCATCAACCACATGGTATTTAAAGACAAGCTACCAGATTCCAAATCTTGTAATAATTGAATTTCAACCGCAATCAAAATGAGATTTAACAACACCAAAGAAAACATTACTTTCCAAGCGAATCCCATCACTTGATCAACTCTGAGTCTAGGCCATGTCGCCCTAAACCAAAGCATGGCAAACACGACCGCAAAAGTCTTTAAAACAAACCATATTTGTCCTGGAACCGGATCAATCCCTCGTGTTCCCCCAAGATATAACGTGGCTATTATTAACCCAGTTACAAGTGGAGCCATAAACTCACTCAACTGAAATATAGCAAACTTCATCCCACTATATTCTGTATGATAACCAGAACCCAATTCAGATTCGGCTTCTATTTGGTCAAAAGGAGTTCGACTCATTTCAGCCATAGCAGCAGCTACAAACACAAAAAAACCTAGAGGTTGCACCACCAAAAATGGAACGTTCTGGCTTTCAACTATATCTACCAATGACAGAGAACCTGCCATTAAAACCACTCCCACTATAGCAAGGGCCATTGGGACCTCGTAACTAATTAACATTGCCACGCCCCTCATAGAACCCAACATTGCATATTTATTCCGTGATGCCCAACCTCCCATAAATATAGCTATTGTAGTCACGGAAGTAACACTTATAATAAATAAAATGCCGACATTCAGGCTTCCCAAAAACGAGTTTTGTCCAAAAGGAATGACTGACACTACCAACAGTGTTGGAACCAGTAAAACTATCGGAGCTATATTGAATACTGGCCTATCTGCTTCTTCTGGGACTGTATCTTCCTTGGTAATCAACTTTATAATATCAGCAATTGGTTGAAACAATCCGTATGGGCCCCATCTATTGGGACCAAGTCTAGACTGAAATCTTCCAATAGCTCTCCTCTCAAACCAGACGTAAAGAGCAGTACATAAAACCATAGCGTTTATAGCCATGAAGGCTATGATAAATCCAGCAATTACATAAGCTACCCAAGATAAATCTTTAGGAAATATATCTGCAAAAAATATGTATATACTACAAAAATCAAAAAACCCAGCTGTATCTTGTGAACACACTACCTATCCACTTCTCCCATAACTATGTCCATAGACCCAAAAATAGTAATAAGATCACCCATCTTCCAACCAACCACCATATCTCTCAACGCACTGCAATTAATGAAAGAGGGTGAACGAACTTTACATCTGTACGGCGCGATTCCTTGGTCACTAACTAAATAAAATCCCAACTCTCCTTTAGGACCTTCGACTGCTGAATAAGCATCTCCTTCGGGAGCTCTAAGATAGAATGGAGCCTTAGTTCTAACAGGCCCATCAGGTATATCTCTAATACACTGTTGAATGATTTTAATGCTCTCTCTCATTTCCAAAATACGAACCAAATACCTGTCAAACGTATCTCCAGTTGCTCCTATTGGAACATCAAAATCAACACTGTCATAAACCTCATAAGGATCAGCTTTTCTGAGATCCCACTGCACTCCTGACGCTCGAAGCATAGGTCCAGTTATCGAAGCATCTATCGCCTGTTGATCTGACAAAATCCCAACACCTTCGGTGCGAGCCAGCACTACTTCATTGCCAGTAATCAATCCTTCCAATTCATTTATATAACCAGGCATATCTTTAACTATAATGTCTAGCGCAGGCCAAAAATCATCTGGGGCGTCCTGAAGCACTCCTCCAGGCCTCATGTAGCTTAATGTTATACGCGCCCCACAAAGCATTTCAAATAAATCCAATATGCGCTCACGTTCACGAAAACAATACATTAATGGAGTGGCAAAAGCGCCAATATCATTAATTAAAAATCCTGTAGCCACAAGATGACTTGCTATTCGCTGCAATTCTGCGCTAATAACTCTCAGATATTTAGCTCGGATTGGAACATCTATCTCAGCTAATTTTTCAACAGCCATAACGTATGCCAAGTTATTAGACATGCTGGAAACCCAGTCCAAGCGATCAGTTAAGGTGACAATTTGGACATATGAACGCGACTCCGCGAGTTTCTCTGTGCCCCTATGCATATATCCAAAAACCGGTTCCACATCAAGTACTACTTCCCCATCAAACGTAACTCTTAACCTAAATACTCCGTGAGTACTTGGGTGTTGTGGTCCTAAATTGATTGTTACCGGTTCAGTTCTTACATTCATTGAACTATATAAATAAACTCAAAACTAATATTAGATATATCACGTTATTCTTACTTAACGAACCCAATTTACAACGTTTGTAGTATATGTAAAATAAATTTGTCACAGAAAATCTTTTCTCAAGGGGTGCCCTTCAAAACCTTCCCAAAGTAAAATTCGTTTCATATTAGGGTGTCCATCAAATTGTATTCCCATCAAATCCCAAATTTCACGCTCTTGTAAATCAGCACCCTGCCAAAGATCCACCACAGAAGGAATGGTTGGAGTTTCTCTACCGTAGCATTCCATTTTAATCACAGTGCTGTGATTATGCCTCATGGAACGCAGATGATAAATGATCTCAAAATATTCTATGTAATCTACAGCTGTAATGGCAACTAAAAAAGCAAAATCCAAATCTGGAGTTTGTTTAAGAAACTTCGCAACATGAAGCAATGAATCAGGCTTTATCCAAACATCTGTATGATTAGATTTGACAGCCGAACCTTCAAAGGCTTCATTGATACGAAAAGCAACTTTCTCTCCATGCATAACTTTAGTCATTATTTGTGCTCAAACTTCTTTCTTCTTTTGTGTAATAGAGTATCGTTTGATCTTTTCATGCAATTGCATTATCCCATAAAGTAACGCATCTGGACGTGGTGGACATCCAGGAACATAAACATCAACAGGCACAATGTGGTTAACACCAGGCACAACACTGTATGACCCATAATATGGACCTCCACTAGTTGCACATACTCCCATAGATATAACCCATTTTGGTTCAGCCATTTGTTCATAAACACGTTGTATGGGAGCTGCCATTTTCCATGTTACAGTGCCAGCTACAATCATTAAATCTGCCTGACGCGGAGAAGGTCTAAAAACTTCCATGCCGAAACGAGACACATCGAATCTTGACATCGCAGAAGCCATCATTTCAAAAGCGCAACATGCAAGCCCAAAAGACAAAGGCCAAACGGCTGACTTACGTCCCCAATTAATCAAAGCATCAACTGTAGTAACCGCAAGATTACGTTGTAGATCATCAGGAACATCTATGATTGGTTCAGACAAAGCAACGGTATGTGAGGATTTCAGGTTGTTTATATACTCACCTTCCTCACGCTCTACGTCCCAGGTAGCCTGATATAATGGGATCTTAACCGCATCGTCATTAGAGAACTCAGACTTCATATCTAACTCCACTCAAGCGCACCTTTACGCCATGCATACATCCATCCAATTACTAAAATGCCAATAAAGGCAGCCATTTCTAAAAGAACAAAAATCCCGAATTCTCTGGACATCATTCCAAAACTAGAAGCCCAAGGAAAAAGAAATACAACCTCCACATCAAATACCACAAAAATTAGAGCGAATCCATAATAACGAAAATTGAATCTACTCCATTTACCCGACAAAGTCTCAAACCCACATTCGTAAACACTACGTTTTACAAAGGTGGGAACACTAGGTCTGATTTTCACAAAAGCCAGAAGCCAAGAAGCAATAAGCATTCCTGTAGGCACAGCAACGGCCAAGGCTGTGAAAATGGCTATTAATCCATATTGACGGAAATAATCGTCGAGCATTTAACGTCCAACGACTCCTCATGCAAACTTGCTGAAATATAGCATAGCATCATTCTCAATTACAAGTGAAAATCCTCACAATCCGAACAAACAATTAAAATGTTTTAATATGAATATACAGACATGTAGCGTGTTGATTAAGAAGTTCCCAAACATATGTTGACACTCAATATCTCTAATGCTAGGATTTTCTGCCTATATGGATTTCAATTTAACACAACGAATGTAAAACATCCCTCTAAATAGAACCCTGTAATCTAACCGACATAAATCTTCATCCTTGCTTCGTATAGATTTTTAGCACAAACCAAATTGTTTGCGCAACGGTAGAGGCAAAAATATTGACCAATAGTTCTACTAGAATATTACCAACTAAAACCAAGACCACACCTAAGATATTCGCTAAATATCGCCCAGATATCATAAAAGCATCCAAAAAAATTCTCTCTGACCACAATGTTGCTGTGTACGATATGCTTAGATATTCGATGGGATGGAAAGGTTTATACGCAATCAAAACATCTGCTACCAAAGGGAAAGCTTTAAGGCCAACTCTCTGTCTTTTGGCATGTGCTGCCACTGGAGGATCAACTAAACAAGCACTGCCACTTGCTGTAGCAATAGAATTCATTCATAATTTTTCACTAATACACGACGACATACAGGATGGTGACGAAACCAGACACCATCAGCCCACACTTTGGACTTTAACAGGAGTCCCCAAAGCTATTTCAGCAGGGAATATTCTTAGAACTACAGCAGATTCATCCCTACATAATCTAACAAATGCAGGCATTGAAACTGAAAAGATTTTAGAGGCTATTTCTGTGTTAACTAAAGCTTGCCTAGAAATGATTGAAGGTCAATATCTTGATGTTTCATACGAAAACACTCCAAACATTAGCATTGATGATTATCTGAACATGATCTCAAAAAAAACTGGGGCTCTGATTAAATCGTCTTTGCATCTAGGAGCTTTGATTGGGACAAGCAATAGAAGCACTATAAATGCCTTTCTCTCATACGGACAATCACTAGGTTATTTATTCCAAATCACTGACGACATACTAGGAATATGGGGCAATCCAAACGAGACCGGTAAACCAGTAGGGTCTGATTTAAAACGCAAAAAGAAATCTTTACCGGTTGTGCATGTAATGACACAAGCTAGTAAAAAAGACAGAAACATACTGATTAAAACTTATCGGAAATCTCGTTTAAATGACGAGGATATAAATAATATAATAGAAGTAATGAACCGTACAAAGACCAAAGAATACGCACAAACACTTGCGAAAACTCACTGTGACAAAGCACTTGAGTCTCTCGTTAGTGTTAAACTAACACCAGAATCTAGAAATGATCTGGAAGAGTTGATTGGATTTCTGTTCCACAGAGATCATTAACAACAATTTTTTTATTAAATGATCACATTTAAATCTCAATCATTCACATTTTTGTAGATAATTGAACAAATACTGCAAAACAAAACAGAAAATAGTATGATAAACGAAAAGTTAGCAAGAGGATAAACCAAACATAAAACCCATCCTATACTTAATGAATCTGATTAAAATGGAAAAATGCAATAAACCCCTTCTGGTGATTGAATGCCCAGATGAATGTGTGATAGTGTTTTTATCCGTAGTTTCTGATAGCAAACAACTTAAGGCTTGTAAATGAAAATCGTTGATTCGTCTGTAAAGACCTGTGCATTTACCCTAACGGTAGAATCTGGAACAGCACCAGATTTCATAGACATTACCGACGAAATAGTAAAGTTTGTGAAACTCTCCCAGATATCCAATGGAATAGCGGTGGTATACTCTAAACATACTACCGCAGCCATCACCATACAAGAAGCCGAACCTCTACTTTTGAAAGACATGAGAAATCTTTTGGAACGTCTTGTCCCTCCCGATTCTAAATACGGACACAATGACTTCAGTATTAGGACGGTCCATATGCATGAAAACGAATGCCCTAACGGTCATTCTCACTGCCAACATCTAATACTTGGCACAAGCGAAACCATTCCTGTTATTGATAACCAGCTCACATTAGGTGAATGGCAACGAATTTTCATGATCGAACTAGATCCAGAAAGAGATCGACGAGAGATTCTGGTTCAAATCATGGGTGCTTAATCTATAACATGCCCTCATTTCCATCTGCACCACAAGCTAAATTGGTAGTAGATGACGCATACATCCAATGTGAACAAGTAGCCAAAACTCACTACGAAAACTTCACAGTTGCATCTTTTTTCTTGCCACAAACCAAACGTAAACACTTATTTGCCATTTATGCTTTCTGTCGATTAGTTGACGATCTTGGAGACGAGTATGATGGCAACCGAATGGAAGCTCTTGAAGTATGTGAAACAGAATTGATGAAATGTTACCATGGAACTCCTACACACCCATACATGATCGCCCTACAAAATACAATAAATGTATTGGACATTCCAAGGGAACCTTTTTTATAATTATTTGATGCTAACAGATTGGATCAATCAATTCAACGCTACACCTCTTATGAAAATCTAGAACTGTATTGCCAGCATTCAGCTAATCCAGTAGGACATATCGTCCTGCATGTTTTTGGATATCGTGATGAAGAAAGACTAAGATTATCTGACTATACATGCACGGCTCTACAATTAACCAACTTTTGGCAAGACATATCAAAGGACTTCAAAA
>CAZSCD010000068.1:0-4582 GCA_964605345.1 uncultured Dehalococcoidia bacterium | reverse complement strand
CCAGAGTGGGTTTATAACCTGGAAGATCTATAGAGTCGGGGTATTCGAATTCGGCTTTTTCTTGCAGAACATCTTTTGGTATGTCTACAAGCACTGGTCCAGGGCGTCCAGTGTTAGCTATGTAGAATGCTTCTTTAATGGTTTTCGGAATTTCGGATGTATTTGTGACTAGAACATTATGCTTGGTTATAGGCAAGGTTATTCCGGTTATATCCGTTTCTTGGAAAGCATCCGTTCCAATTCCTGCTCTTGTAACTTGTCCTGTTATAATAACCATAGGAACTGAATCCATGTGGGCTGTGGCAATTCCAGTTACTAGATTTGTGGCTCCCGGCCCTGACGTAGCCCATGCAACACCTGGCTTGCCAGTAGCACGTGCATATCCATCGGCAGCGTGAGCTGCACCTTGTTCGTGTCGCACAAGAATGTGTCGTAACTTGGGGTATTGAGGTAGTGTTTGGTACAAAGGCAGTATAGCGCCACCAGGAAGGCCAAAGATTACATCAACGCCTTCTTTGAGTAGGCTCTCACAGACCATTTGAGATCCTGTTAATTTCATTATCCTACAACCTCCTAAAGGTACGTAGTGGTTTTTGCTCAATCCCCACCAAAAAAAAAGACCCGTCCTTCAAAGGGACGGGACAGTTTGGGAGTCTCCCGCGGTGCCACCCTGATTGCTCGGATCAAAGATCTGAGCCGCTCTAAAGGCTATAACGGTGCCAACCGACCGACCTTACACAGAAATCATCCTTCAGACCGGCTGCTCGGAGGCGAGTTCGCAGTGCCGTCTATGCCGAGATTTCACCATCCTCGACTCTCTACTCAAATGGCAGAGCTACTACTCCTCTTCAAAGCATCGTGATGTTATTGAACGTAATTACAAGGGCCGATATTATCATGTATTTAGATACAGTGTCAATTTGTATAGAGACCATGATGAAGGTCTTTTAGGGTTACATCAACTACAAAAGTGCATATGTGGAACTTTATGATTGGTTAGATTTCTTGTTATGTCCATCGGCTATGCTCCATCCTAATCCCACCACGAGTGATGCTATGATTAGCTTTACAATATCTCCTGGTAAAAATGGATACATGCCTGACATAAACAGTTTCCCTTCGGCAGGCCATCCGAAATCAAAGTAACTTAGCCATAAAAGCGCTGGCACATAAATTAGAAGATTTCCTAAAAGCATAGGCCATAAAATCCTTCCACGATGCCATCCTCGTTGTGAAAGAAATCCTATCATAGGTACTGCTGCTATAAACCCAATAATATAACCAGCCGTAGCAGTGTTTGATACATAATGCCACCCATTGCCTCCATCTTTAAACACAGGTACGCCTGCCATGCCAAGAAAATAGTAAACTAAAATAGCCAATGTTCCCCACCTAAAGCCGAGTACTCCACCCATCAGTAACACCCCAGTTGTTTGAAAAGTAATTGGCACTGGATTGTCGGGGAGATAGAAGCTTGCCCTTCCACAAGCTACTAATAAACCTACTAAACATAAAGCAATTATTGATCTATGTAACGTGTTAATCTTTGGAAACAAAGCGTCCATAAGGGAAGGATTATACGGACCTATGACTGACAAAGATGGGAATCGTGTCATGATGGTACGTGGATTTATAGCTCTTTCTATCATAAGTACTCCATTTTACGTGATACAAATATGAGATCAGTGTACATAGGTAGGTAGTAACATTTTCTTATTTCAGGTTTGCATTTTATCAGACCTGAAATGACGCAATAAAAGATACGCCTAGAGACATATTTTGTCAATTTACATATTTTTAATTGAATGAGGAAATATTTTACTTTTGGGTAAAATTTATAGAGTTGCCTCAGATTGAGATAGAGAGTTACAATTGTTTGCAGACATAATGAATGAGTGTAGCCCAGTTGGCAGGGTGCCATGTTAGGGACGTGGAGGTCGCTAGTTCAAATCCAGACACCTCGATCAGTTGTTGATTTCCATCCATCCCGATAATTTCAGGTGTGAAACAAAGATTTGAATATGTGTTTTACGATTTCTCATTTTATCTACAAGAAATCATACACAATTGGAACTATTACGTTTATGTTCATTTCAAATGTGGTTATCAAATTCTGCTATGTATAAGGTTCGTATATATCTATGCTAGATCAACAATCAACCTCAAGATCCACATCAAAATCTGTTTACAGGTATGTTGGGATTGTCATAATTGGGTTGATGTTAATAGGATTTATTGGTTTGATGGCTGTAGGTTTAATAAATCCCACCAGTGTCACTGAAAAAAGTGGAGTTACAAGAGTTAATAAACCGGCACCAGACTTCACCCTTGAATTATTTAATGGCGAGGAAGTGGTTTTGTCTCAATATTTAGGAACCCCAGTAGTGATTAATTTTTGGGCGTCTTGGTGTCCTCCTTGTCATGAGGAAGCAATTTTAATTGAAAATATGTGGCAATCTTATAGAGACCAGGGGATATTTTTTGTTGGCGTGGACATCCAAGATACGGAACAAGATGCTATGGCTTTCCTTGAAAATTTTAATATTACATATCCAAATGGATTGGATTTAGATGGACATATTACCATAGACTACGGAGTGATTGGGTTACCTGTAACGTTTTTTATAAATAGTGATGGAATTGTCGAAGGCCGATGGGTAGGGGCTATAGATCACGACCGACTACATCAGTGGGTCCAATATTTATTAGCCGGGCAGGATTCTTTTTCTACGACTACAGGCCAAAATCTTAACTAATTTGTCAGCTTTAAGTAAATAAGAGAAGATGATTACTAATATGCATAAAGCTGCCTCATTTATAATTATTTTATTGGGCAATTAGTAAGTATAGTTAAGCGTATGACTTCACTAGTTGTGAACTTGTCACGCTTTATGCAAGACACTGACCAGTATACATAGCCTCTCCCAGTCCTCCGATTCTTGACACTACCTTATTGTTTCAAGCAGTCCTTAAAGAGGTCAGTTAATCCGATGGATATTTCGAAAAATCGAATCCTTCTTTAGTGTGACAGTCCAATAAAGCAGGTTGTCCTGATTTAGTTATCTCAACTGCACGTTTTAAAGCAGGCACAAACCCTGCTGGGCTATCTACACTTTCTGCCCAACCTCCGAGAGCTTCAGCTAATTTGTGGTAGTTACCTCCTAAATAGACTGATCCATAAGCCTCTGTAGCATAGGGCATTGTACTGCGTTCTATAGCCATCGCACCGTTATTCAATATGATTGTTAAAATCCCTAATTTGCTTCTTGATGCAGTTTCTATATCCATTCCTACCATACCTATGGCTGCGTCACCCATTAAATTGACGCATAGTTTGTTAGGTTCAGCTAATTTTGCACCCATAGTGATACCTAATCCGTAGCCTAATTGAGTGCTTTTGCCCCAACCCATATAGGTTCTTGGAGAGATTGATTCCCAGAAAGGTACAAGTTGATCTCTTGGACTGCCAGCATCGTGGGTGATGATTGTGTTTTTGCGATCTACGTTGTTCATGAGGTCCCAAATGATACGATATGGATTAATTGGCGTTTCATCTGAAGTTAGTTGTGGCATCCATTCCCTTAACCACTCTTCTTTTACAGCTTGAACTTCTTTACCTACATTTAAGTTGTTACGATTCCCTATGCCATTGGTTTGTTTCTTAACTTCCTCAATGATACTTTGCAATACTAGTTTGGAATCTCCAAGCAGTGCGTAATCTGCCTTATGATCCTTATTTATATCCGCAGGATCATTTGTCGAATGGATTAGAATTTTTCCATAAGGAATAGCTCGTCCATAGTTTGTTTTAGTGAAACTACATCCTATGCCAAATATGACATCAGCTTTCCCTAAGAAATGAAAAATAGGTTTGGTAGTTGATACGGCCGATGCACCTAAAGCTAGGGGATGGTTTTCTGGGAAACCACTTTTGCCTTGCATAGTTGTCATAACAGGAATTTGTAGGAGGTCAGCCAGTTGTTCGAGTTCATCAGTGGCTTCTGCATACATGACGCCTTGACCCGCGTGGATAATAGGATTTTTGGCATTGATTAATAATTTGCAAACTTCTTTTACATCTTGAGGGTCTGGGGCAAATCTATTGCCGCTTACAGGAGTATAGTCTAATTCACCAGTAAATTCGGATTCCCACACGCCCTTCTCAATTTCAAGTAGTACAGGGCCAGGTTTACCCGTGCGTAATTGGTAGAAAGCCCTACGCATTAATTCAGGGATTCTCTCTACTTGATTCACATTGGCTAGCCATTTAGTTACACGTCCGTAGTTATCCACTGCACTAAAATTTGGACTTATGAAAGATTTGCTATTTTCCTCGCCTCCGGGAAGTAGTAATAAAGGTACGTTATCAGAGAATGCCTGAGCGGCTCCTGGGAAGGCATTCTCGGTTCCTGGTCCGTGTTGCATTGTAAATACACCAAGACGTTTTCCATTTGTAGTTCTACTGAACCCATCGGCGATGGCCATACCCATACGTTCTTGTCGGCATGTAATGGGTTGTATACCAACTAACGCACATGCTTCTATTAGAGGTTGGTTAGGGAAACATGCTAAGTATTCTATG
>CAZSCD010000067.1:0-3966 GCA_964605345.1 uncultured Dehalococcoidia bacterium | reverse complement strand
CCAGAGGATTTCAAGGACATAGTTCACCTAGCGTCCAAGTTCCTAGTGTGTGGCCTGATCAGGGCTGAAGTTCCATCCAAGAAAATAGAGATGGTCAGACAGCAGAACAGTCGCCTTGGGCTTGGCTTAATGGGTATGCATGAGTGGCTGCTAAAACGAGGGCACAAGTATGAGATGAACCGGGACTTGGGTCGCTGGCTAAACATCTACGAGACTGAATCAGAGAAAGCTGCCAACGAACACTGTGATCGCCTGTTCCTCAATAGACCGAAGGGTTACAGGGCCATAGCCCCAACAGGTACGATCTCGATACTAGCTGGCACCTCTAGCGGTCTGGAGCCAATTCCAAGTGTAGCTTACAAAAGAAGATATTTGGTTGACGGTACGAAGTGGAAGTTCCAGTACGCTGTAGACGGCACAGCGCAATCCCTTATAGACGATGGCATAAAGCCTGAGAACATAGAGTCAGCATCTGATCTAGCAGCCGACCCTGAGCGCAGGATTAAGTTTCAGAGCGATGTACAGAGATACATCGACCATGCTATTAGCTCTACCATAAACCTACCAGCTTGGGGTACAGACCTCAACAACGAGGACAAGGTAGAAGAGTATGCCAAGATGATAAACAAGTACGCCACGGGCCTCAGGGGGCTTACAATGTACCCTGATGGGTCCAGAGGTGGCCAGCCTATCACGCCAGTGCCATACGAAGAGGCGTCTAGTAAGCGTGGTGTTATCTTTGAGGACAACACAGAGGCTCAGTGTCTTACGGGGGTGTGCGGGATATGAGGGGCGACAGGAGAAAGAGAGCCTTGTCTAGACGATGGTATTGGGTTCACAAATACAAGATGTCTAAGGGCTGTAGCTACTGCAACCTAGTTCCAGAAGACCCTGTTGGACTATGCTTTGCCCACATGGACCCAATGTCCAAGCACCCTTTGATTGTAAATAGACCAAGGGGGAATGGTATCGGAGTCCTAGTCAATAGGATTACAATAAAAGACCCTGTAAAAAATAGACGGTATATTAAAGAACTCTTTGATGAGATAAAAAAATGCATAGTTTTATGCATAACCTGTCACACAATACAGGGTAAGAGAAACAAAGAGTGGGAGAGGGGTTATACTATAAGCCGGGAAAGGAAAACGGGGATAAAATGTATAGAATTAACAGAAGAACAGGTTGAGATATTTGCATGATAGAAAAGAAAAAAAGGTGGGTAGAAAAGAAGTACACCAATTGGGTGGCTAAACTACCCTGAGTAAACTGTCGCCTCGATGATGAAACCACTGTTGCTCATCACCTTAAACACCGACACGCACCACATGGGGGCGGTGGCATGGGCCTAAAGGCTAACGACTTCCTTACGATGCCGTTATGCTTTGAATGTCACCAGTCTGCTCACAGCGGAGATGCTAATATATTAGATTTTCAGGCAGATTTCATCTTCAAAACCTTGACTAAAGCATTTGCATCTGGTAATATTGGTTACATGGGTAAGGGTTCTGTACATGAGTTATTTTTACAGAGGGGTGTAATAAAGGATGAAAAGAGATTATTTGGAGAAGATTTTGATGATTGATTCAAGAGACATGGGGGAAGCGCTGGACTCTATAGAGATTCACGCCCCTGAGTATGCGAAGGCTAAGGCTGAGAGAATCCATTTGGATGACTACCGTAAGGTGCAGCTTGCGCTCTTGTACGAACACGCAGAAGGAAGGACCGTAGTAGAAAAGGAAAGCTGGTGCAAAGCACACGCACAATATAGAGAGGTTCTGACAGAACACGCAAATGCAGTAGAGAGAGAAACAGCACTCTATTGGAAACTTAAACTAGCCGAAACTCAGATAGAGGTTTGGCGTACCATACAAGCATCGCGCCGTAGAGAGGCGCAGATATTGTGAAGGAGTCTCAATTCAGCATGAGTAGCGTTGAAGAGATAATAGCGGAAGGTGGGACCGCATCTACTCCCCATCAACACAAGCGAGGGCCAAAAATGGCTTATGAGATAGAAGAGGGACAAGTATCTGTGTTTGTGAACGATAAGGGTGACAACCCCAAGCGACCCGACTACACTGGTAAGGGTCTATTCGCTGGTAAGGAATTCCAAATTAGTCTCTGGAAATCCACCTCGAAGAATGGGTTGGATTACCTGAGCGGTAAAATCTCCGAACCCTATAATGGGGGTGGTGGGGATTATGCCCAATCGTCTGCAAGCGTGGACGATGTACCGTGGTAATCACTTACCCGGATGGGGAAGAGGTCGACCTGTTATTCGACAGGCGACTTCACTCCTATAAAGTTGGGGAAGATATGGTGCCTAGTGCTACTAAGGTTCTAGGCGTCATATCCAAACCAGCGCTAGTGCCATGGGCTTTAAAGATGGGTGTCGAGTGGCTTGAGGAAAAGATGTTTAAGGATGAGGAGTCTTCAACCAATGGAACCCACATTTATAAATCCCCCCTTGGATTTGAGTCTATAGTCAAAGGGATTAAGTCTGCCCACAGGCAAACATCTACGAGCGCAATTAACATAGGGACCATCACTCATGATTGGGTAGAGGGTGCTATTAATTTCCACATAAATGGTGGGGAAATACCTAAACTTCCAACCCAAGAAGAAGCGCTAAATTCAATAGATGCTTTCAAGTCTTGGGTTCAGGAGAACGACATTCAGTGGCTGTCGGCGGAAGAAAAACTGTACCACCGCAAGCATAAGTATGCCGGGACTGTTGACGCAAGGGCTTACATCAACGGAGAGTATTGCGTAATAGATTGGAAGACCTCAAAGGCAGTGTACCCTGAGTACCATTTGCAGGTTGCAGCTTACGCTAAGGCTGTTGAGGACATGCATGACAAGAAGGTAGATGCTACCTACATCTTACGGTGCGACAAGTCAACAGGGCGATTTGAGGCGGTCAGGTCCAAGGCTATAGCGAAGAACTTTAAGGCATTCTTGGCATCGCTCACGCTGTACAAAAGACTAAAGGAAATACGTTGAACGATGTATCACTCACTTCCATCATGGTATTCCACTTTGATGCGGCAATACAAATCATGGAAGAAATTTTAACACATGAACTGGTAAATCCAGAGGAGTTATATGAATTATTGGAGTATAAAGAGAGGGGTTCTAATAGCATTCAGGAAGAAAGGCTATGGAAGGCTTTCCAAAGTTTTCTCATTAGGGCGAACAGGCTACCGGCTAACGTTGTGCCGTTTTCGCCTGACCTGAGAGGGCCAGACACATAATCAATCCCTCCAAAGAGCAGGAGGAGAAGTGGGCAAAGGATAGGCAGTATCACTTTGCTCGTTTCTGCTGGGTAAACAGGCATAGAAAAGCCCCCAAAAGCCAATTGACTTGGGGGCAACTCTTTGAGCAGAAGGAGGGTATTAACTTACACTCATACGCTCGTTCAAAAATGAAAGAGAAACAACGCAACCGGCAGGAAAACAAGTAACGGCATAGCCTATAGGCTTATCCTTTTTCTTATGTTCCTCTAATGCGTCTTCAAAATCTAGGGTATTGCAAATCTTTATTACCCTATCATCTTGGTATTCTAACCAACCTACCGTATAAAATGTGGGAAGGTCGCAATCTTCTGCGACCACCCATCCATCATCCGAAATTATATCAACCCATTCTACGAGAACAAGTTTCTTTCTTTTCGCTTTTTCCCATGCGTCGTTAACGGACCCGGAAGTATCCAGCCCAACAACATTGGAACCACAAACAGCAATATCAGAAACCATCCACCTACTCCCACCAGTTTTTCAAGTAAACTCCATATATTATCAGGCGCACATTCAATTACGCCCTGCTCAGTTTTCAAAATCACCCCCTTCTTCTAGTCTGACATCATCACTTCCGTCGCCGCATCTGCCACAAAGGCAGTTGGCGTGCCGACCAGTATCGGTGCAGTCGCACCCGAACTCAATACAGTCGCCGCAGTCACACCGGCCCCTG
>CAZSCD010000066.1:0-7124 GCA_964605345.1 uncultured Dehalococcoidia bacterium | reverse complement strand
CCCGCTATCAGTTTTATAGTAAGGAAATGGATTTTCAGTATCTGAACAAAGTGGTCCCCATGAAAGTGACACTCCGGGTCTCCCAAGTAAATCAAACTCAATATATGCACCAGTCTTAAGAACTTCTAACATCAACGGCATATTGTGAGCCATTAAGTCACTATGTCCATAAATCGTACGAGTTAACTCTCCACCTTCTCCATCTATTACAGATGCTATTTCAAGTTTTTCACGACCTGTACCACCACAATGTAATGAAATTGGCGTTCCAGTTACACGACTGGCTCTGGCAGATGCTCTCATAACTTTAATTTCGTTAGGTTGTAATGGGTTCCCGTTAATTCCAACTTCTCCTATGATACCTGCTTTGATCCCAGTATCCTCTACTCCAACAGTAACATCTCTAACTATCTCATCCGTCAATTCTTCGACAGTACGTTCATCCATATCATCAGGATGACTATTAGTCCCATACCAGCTACAACCCATAACAATGTTTAACGATGTAGCAGTAGATATCCTAAATAACGCCCTGGGATCACGTGCTATACCAATGTTTGTAACATCCACAACGGTTGACCCGCCCCAATTTAGAAACTCGGTGATTTCTGAGGTTCCCATCTTCTCATCTTTAAGAACCCACGCATCTCCAACAGAACCTCCTCGCTTACTATTATGATGTAGATTCCCTAGGGTGAATTTTTCATACCAAATAGCAGATTCAGTCGCTGGAACGAAACGGTCAGGCTTATGACGATCATCAAAATAACCACCCACAAACAAATGTTCATGCATAAGGGTAATACCCAGACTTTCTGGATCAATTAGACCTTTGACAGTCATTACTTTTCCGGTCATATTCGCAATTGATTTAGCTGTCATACTATTGTCCAAGTGTGGTTATTTCATACAAATCAAAATGTCATGATAGGTTATCAATAATATATAGGAAACGTCTAATCCATGCACTCCACACCTATAAACTTAAGATATGTCCATAATATATCTTTAAAAGCTTGCATATTGACGTATATTACAAAATGCAAGAGACTTAAATCTGCTTCTCTTTATCGAGCGTAATGAAATTATTGGCGGAGTTAGAATTTGGCAACTTCATTCGGTTCGGTACAAAATTTACTGCTCTACACAATAACAATTCTGATCTGGGGATCGAGCTGGCTAGCTATAAAGCTACAATTGGGTTACGTTGACCCAATGGTCTCGGTTGCTTATCGATTCTTGCTGGCATCCGGAATTTCCTGGCTCTACTGTCGGTATTCCGGACGATTGATGCGCTTTGGTCTACTTGACCACGGATTCATGGTTTTACAGGGCGTAAGTCTCTTTTGTCTCAATTATTTACTCTTCTACATTGCCGAACTTACCCTCATCAGCGGACTGGTGGCAGTAATATTCAGCACTATTGTTGTAATGAATATGTTGAACGGAATCTTTTTGCTGAAGAATCGTTTCGAGCTTCGCATGGGTATAGGAGCATGCCTTGGATTTATGGGAATTGTACTAGTTTTTTGGACTGAAATTACCGACTTTGAAACTGGTAGTGAAAACTTAATGGCTGTAGCTCTCGCTGTTTTGGCCACTTTTCTGGCTTCAATGGGCAGCATAGCCTCAGCACGGAATCAACGCCATGGCATTCCAGTCATCGAGGCCAACACTTATAGCATGACATATGGAGCTTTAATTATGTTGGCTCTCTCATTGGTTACAAGGCAAGAATTTTCCTTTGAGATGACAGCCTCTTATATAGGGTCGCTATTATACCTAAGTGTTTTTGCAACTATAATTGCATTTTTTAGTTATCTGACTCTGCTAGGCAGAATTGGGGTTGGACGAGGGGCCTATGTGTCACTAATTTTCCCTCTAGTTGCCCTTAGCATTTCCACAATTGTCGAGGGATATCAGTGGTCATCTTATGCTGGAATCGGCGTCACATTGATTCTCATCGGAAACTTACTGATACTCAAGCGAGGAAACAGGCAAACTACTTAGTCCTACAACGCCCATTTCCATTGGATTGCACAGAATTACATCCTCAGATATAAGTTGTACTGCTATGTATATTGCTATCTATATATATGGTAAATCCACCATTACCACTGAGTCACTCTTATTTTCCTTTCAAATAACAATCATCTTGTCCAGATAAGGTCGTAACTCGATGTGAACCAGGATAATATTTCCATTCATAGATTCCGTTGCTTACAGGATCAACGTGTTCATAACGATGAGCCACACCTGATGAGACTAACCAATAAGTTCCAAAACCTGTCATGTATTCTGCAGTCCAAGAATCTGCCTCAAGTAAAAACCCGCAATCTGTTTCATTAGCAATCCTTTCTTTGACATGTGCAATTACGTCTTCAGCTGATCCGTCTTCTATATTTGCTTTATCCTGTTCAGCTGGCTCGGGTTCTGTAGTTTCTTCGGTGTCTTCGTAACGATTAGTGTACTCTTCGCTGTGCCCCAGCCTTGTCTCTGACTCACAAGCCAAAGACATAAGTAGTAATGTTATGCTCAAAATTATTAGTATATTCTTCATAATTACTCCTTAAACTCTGCAAAAGTATACATGTAAAGGATAAACGGTTCTTTTAATAAAATCAAAGTGTCTTGGTAGGTTTTTCATAATTACTTCATCATAACATGTCTATAATAACGGTTCTTTTTAGCAAAATCAAAATTATTTAGGTTCAACGAAGGTTAGAATTCGCTTTGGATTCTCAACAACAATCTTATTTGTATCCTCTTCCGATACTCCCAATCTATGTAAGTGAGGTAAGAAAGTTTCCAAAATGAACGAATATCCCGTTCCTCCATAAGCCTTAAGTTGTGGCTTTTCACAGATGTCCTGTGAAATCAAAATCTTATCTCCATAACCTTCCTTGATAAGTTTCACAATAGCATATGCAACTAAAGCCGTTCCGCTATCAGTTTTATAATAAGGCCATGGGTTTTCAGTACCCGAACTAAGAGGACCCCATGAAAGTGATACTCCGAGTCTCCCAAGTAAATCAAACTGAATATATGCCCCAGTCTCAAGAACTTCTAACATCAACGGCATGTTATGAGCCATAAGGTCACTGTGACCATAAATCGTACGAGTTAAATCTCCACCTTCTTCATCTATTGCAGCTGCCAGTTCAAGCTTTTCACGACCAAGCCCACCCCAGTGCAATGTGATAGGTGCTCCAGTTGCACGACTGGCTCTGGCAGACGCTCTAATGACTTTAATTTCGTTAGGTTTTAATGGGTTTCCGTTAATTCCATGTTCTCCTATGATACCTGCTTTGATTCCAGTGTCACCTACTCCAACAGTAATATCTCTAACTATCTCATCGGTCAATTCCTCGACACTGCGATCATCCATATCATCAGGATGACTGCTAGTCCCATACCAACTACAACCCATAACAATGTTTAACGACGTAGCAGTAGATATCCTAAACAGTGCCCTGGGGTCACGAGATAAACCAATAGGGGTAACATCCGCAAAAGTTGACCCACCCCAATTCCGAAACTCGGTGATTTCTGCAATTGCCATCTTCTCGTCTTTGAGAACAGATGCACCTCCAATAGAACCCTCTCGCTAATGATGATGATGTAAACTTTCTAGAGTGAGTCCTCCATGCCACACAGCGGATTCAGTTGCAGGCGTAAACTGATCAGGTCTACCTGCATCCTCAAAAGTCCCTATTGCAAATAAATGTTCATGCATAAGGGTAATACCCAGACTTTCTGGATCAATTGGACCCTTAACAGTCATTACCTTTCCGGTTATATTCACCGTCGATTTAGAAGTCATACTACTCTCCGATTGCGACTGTTTTATAAAATCAAAATGTCACGGTAGGTTATTAATAATATATAGGAAAAGTCTAAGCCATGCACCCTCCTGTATGTATACACCTCTAAATTATGAGATGTGTCCATGATATAGCTTTAAAAGCTTACATAAATGACGTATATTACAGAATACAGGAGACTTAAAATCCGTTTTATTTTACCGGAAGTATTCGAGTCTCTTCCTAGGCACTACTCTATACCATTGTTATATAGATACAATTATTTGATATTTATTAGAGGATATTATAAGGAGCTAATATGCAACTAACAAAACTTGGCGGATATTTAGTTATTATCGCAGCTATAGGGTTGTTAATCAGTCAAATGTTTGATGGTATTGTAAGTCCACAAGCCAGTGGCATAATTGCAATTTGGGCAAATACTGGATTCACTTTTGCCGTGTTCGCTTTCTGTTATTACTTTATACAAGATGACAAAGATAACGGATTACTGTATTTAATTCCTATATTGGCACTAATGGGCTGGACTGCTAATACCATAGGACTAGGACTTGATTTACCTAGAGGTACAACAAACATAGAATCCGTTAACGCGCTAGCATCAATGTCAGGTGCTGTTGGTTTCTCCGCTGGTTTCGGAGGTTTTCTTTCAAATGCATTACTAGGATATTATATCTTTAGAAAACCCCAATTTAATTCGAACATGATTTATAAAATAGTTACGGCTATATTTATAATTGGAAGCCTGGGTTTCGTAGTACTAGGAATTCTGATACCACTAGCAACTGAAGGAAGAGAAGTTGCGACAGTTGTAGGAGAAGCAGGGAAAAACATTCTTCCATTCGACACAGTAATACTAGCTTTTATATGGATACCCGGAATAATATCGACTTTAGTTTGGACCATTTGGACAGGTTTAATATTTCTAAAAAAGTCGTAGATTTAAGTGGGTTTTGCCTCTTTCATGGTATCCGCCATATTTATGTCTAAGTAGCTTATAGGCTAAGGTATAAGTTGTAATGCTAAGTCTATTTATAACTATGATGCACAAGTTATTCAAAGTGTTAATGTATACGTTGGGGTTAGCTATAATGACATTTCCATTGTGGCTGATAATATCATTTGTTTTTATAAAGAAAGATTCTTCTTAATATGGCATTAGTACAGTTAAAAATTTGTGGGCGAATAGCATGTATAACACTCTAGGAGTTTCTATGCCTATCTATACCTAAGTAGCTTATACGTATCAAATCAAATATATAATGTCACAGTAGGTTATAGATCTTTTCCTGACTCCCCACCGTTTTCTTCTATGATCGCTATAATATCTTCAAGAAGTTTTTGTTCCTCATTTTCATTCTTCAGCTTCCCATAACATCCAGCCCATTGAGGCAAATTTTGGTCAATATCGGTAGTATTTGATCTTGATAATGCCGTCTCCTCACCTATATATGCAGAATCTAAAGGAGTTGCACCAGTTGCATCTAACACATTGATAGGGGCTCCATTTTCAATTAATAAAGACACCATATCCTTCCTGCAAAAATAAGCAGCCCAATGCAGTGGAGTAACTTTATTAGAAGGGTGCATGAAGATAGCGTTTTCTTCAGCTTTTATATCTATTTTAGCTCCGTTATCTAAAAGAATCTGAGCTATTTCTAAATAACCTTGTACAACTGCAAGGTGCAATGGATACGATCCGTTTGCTCCAACGGTATCAAGATGCACCAAAACCATGCCTATTGGACGGCTATATTCATTTGAGTCAGTTCCTGCATCCATATGTTGTTTCACGACATCGATTTTGTTTTGGTACACAGCACTAAGAAGAGCTAGTTTAGGTACTGACACTGTCATAGATACATCATCGCTATCTGAACTTGACGTTCTAGTTTCATCACTACAAGATGTTAAAATCATGGGCAATGCCATAATTAATAAGACCATAATCAAGAACTCTTTATGTTCTTTGTTCATCTTAATATTCCTTCACTCGTTATAATTATAAATGTAACTGAAGCAACCACTCAATTTCTTTTGCTTCTTCCATAACATCGCCTAAGTATCACTAAGTACCAGATATAACTTGTACTGCTATCTATATGGTGGCTACTTACCCAAATTTGAAGTCATCACCAGCACTATAAAAGGAGCCACTATTGCAACCGTTATCAAAATAAAATTTCGTAACCCATGACTTTTCTTTTGTTTCTTATCTGTTCCAAAAATACTGCCTGTAGGTTCACTTAGAGATTGACCACCTTCTCCGTTATCTTTCTTACTAATCCTGTGTCTTTTGAGCATATTGTCACTGAATTTGTCTAAATATCCTCCAAGTAACAACATTACAAATAAAAAGATTCCCGCTACTATCCATATAACTGTGAACATAACCATTACCTCTAGCTATTGTGAGGACATAGTAGAAAATGCTAAGACTAAGCCAATCATCCCAACACCAAGAGTCAAAATTAACTCCATGCTGTAAGCTATGAGAGCAAATATATCAACTCCATATTCAACACGGCCACTTTTAAATAACGCTACAAAACCAACGGCAAGCAAGCATGAATTCAAACATCATTATTACCTATTCACGACCTTACGGGGAAAGTGAAGATCATTGAATAATCACTCATTAATTGATTCGTTCAAGTGAGTAAATGATGTCGGTGTTATTATGTGCTTTATCCCACGCAACCATCTTAGGAGACGACATGATTTCCTCAAATCGTTCCTCGTCTATGACATTTAACATCGTAATGATTTTACTAGACCCTGCTTTGTCAGTTTTAACTACACCAACATAAAAATCTGAAACAGCTGATTTCATTTCTTCATCAAATTCTGCAACCATTGTCATGAACTCTTCTACGTCTCCTTCATAACTTGACACAACACAAATGTTCATTTAAATCCTCCTTTTCTCTATGATAATGGATCATTTTATAAGATAAGCAAAACAACTATCCAGTTTATTTTGCTTCTTTTTTTAGTCGTGAAACATCTTCGTTATTCGGATACATATCTAATATCTTATCGAAGTATTCAATTGCTTTTTGATATTGACCTAACTCAGTATAAGCCAAGCCTATATTAGTGTATGCATTTACTGCCTGTTCGGATTCTATCCAGCGAGTTGATTCGATTAGTCTAAGTTCTACATATGTTTCCCAGTTTTGTACGGCCACTTCGTATTGCCCGAGTTCATGGTAGGCCATTCCCTTATAGTGGTAAGGCCATAATGTCTCTGGGTCTAGTTTTAACCATTTGTCGTAATCCTTGATTGCTTCTTTGTAT
>CAZSCD010000065.1:0-16191 GCA_964605345.1 uncultured Dehalococcoidia bacterium | reverse complement strand
TTTCAGTTCAGGTTTCTACATGCGTTTAAGCCGTGGAATAGAAAACTCGTCCGTAATATCGTCAAACCAACGCACCACATCGCTGTGTAGGGGAATACCGTTAGTTCTTCTTTCCTGTTCGTCTTCGTGTTCAGTAAGACCAGGATATATAACTCGTTCATGTCCTGGAGTCGTTTCAGAATTCTTCAGCGTCTTAAGCATTAGGTCCATATTGTCTTTAAAAGTATCCAGGTCTGTAAATGCTGCTATGTCGTAAGCAGCGAAATAGTTCTTGAGTTTGCTTTCCATTGGGGTTTTATCCAACATATTAGGAACCGTGCCTGATAGTAAAGAAGTCATCACTTCAACCATCAACATAAAACCATAGCCTTTATGTGATCCTTGTTCTCTTGTGCCACCCATAGGCAAAACAGCAATTCTGCCTGATTCTGGAACAGGCGCTCTCTCCATAATCGGCACTCCATCTCCAGCAGATATCCAGCCAGGCTCAAGGTCTGCTCCAACTCTAGAAGCAAGTTTTATCTTGTTTTCAGCTACTGTCGACGTAGCAACATCGAATAATAAAGGGGCTTCGTTTCTTCCAGGTGCAGCAAAAGAAATAGGGTTGGTGCCCAATAAGAACTCCGACCCAAATGTCGGAGGAATATCTGTTCCTCCAGCACTCATGCAAATGCCTACCATGTCTTGTTCCGCTGCTAACATAGCGAAATGGCCGATGGCACCCAAGTGTCCACTATTGCTCATAGTAACAACACCCACGCCCACTTTACGCGCTTTTTCAATTGCTATGTTCATAGCGTCTCGTCCGAGTGTAATGCCAAGTCCACCATCCGCATCTATCGTAGCTGTCCCAGGGGCTTCTCGAACTATTTGCCAATTAGGCTTAGGATTCATTTCACCGCTTCCAAATTCTTTTATATACCCACTAATGACATTAGAAACACCATGGCTTTCTACCCCACGCAAATCAGCAGTTACAAGAACGTCTGCTCCTTCAGCAGCATGTTCAGGAGACAGTCCAACTTTTTCAAATATAGACGCAACCGTATTTTGTAAAGAATCATGTGGAACTCGAACCTGGTCTTTTTGGGGAACTTTAAATCTTTCTAACATTTAACACCTCTCAAATGATAATGGCTTCATCCTTTCAAAGATAATATTTGTTTTAATACTATCCTCTTGTCATTCTTTAGCGGACAAGTATCTCATTTTACTGATAGTATTGTAATATTCTAGCAAGCGGTGATTGTAACGGTCATATCCAGCAAACACACCGATGCCAGATACATACATTACCACATTACATCAACAAAGAAACGGAAAGAATCTCATGCCCCAGAACAAATATGAGTTTACCAATGTCACTTCATTAACCGCAAAAGCCTTTGGTAAGCCAGGCAACAGAACGTTCCATATCTCCACAGCTAGTGGAAGCAGTTCGGCTATCATATGGATTGAAAAAGAGCAACTTTTTCAACTCTCTTTAGCAATAAAACAAATGCACTCATCATCGACTACCAGTCAAATTTTTTCGCCTCCTTCAAACCTAGAGGCCCCACCTTTAACTAAACTCGATATAAAACCTAGTAAAATTATATTTAGTTACGATGAAACCACCGCATGTTTTATCATTGAAGTATCTGAAGCCGAAGGACAACATTCCACGACTCTCAAAGTGTGGGCAAGCGAAGCTCTCGTGAGGGATTTTGCTGAACATGCCATACAGATATGTTACGCGGGAAGGCCTCTTTGTCGGTTATGTGGAAGCCCAATAGATGCCTCTGGACACCAATGTCCAATGCGAAATGGACATTCAACAGAGACGCATATACCTTGAAACACCCAACGGTTGAGGAGTTCACCCAAGCTAAAAAAACTACTCCCTATTTGGCAGAACCAACCATAATTCCTTTACTTGAAGCTGGAGAGATAGTAGACGGCCTACAAGTTCCATGGAGTTCAAACTCTACATTTCTAGTGCGCATAAAGTACAAACCTTCCGAGTATTTTATTGGGGTTTACAAACCTCAAGCGGGTGAGCGGCCCTTGCATGATTTTCCAAATGGTTCTCTTTATAAGAGAGAGGCCGCCAGCTTCCTGTTAAGCAGGGTATTGGGATGGCCGGATGTGCCATACACCCTTATACGTAAAGGGCCTTACGGAACAGGAACCATTCAGCTTTACATAGACCATGACCCCAATGTTACTTATTTTGACCTCTTAGACGGTAACTTCTTGAAGCTACAAGCCTTTGCTGTTTTCGACATGCTCATTAATAATGCTGATCGCAAAGCAGGACACTGTATTGTCGACAATAATGGACTTATATGGAGTATTGATCATGGATTAACCTTCCACTACCAGCCAAAACTGCGCACTGTGATGTTAGAATTATGGGATCAGCCAGTCCCTTCATTCTTGTTAGAAAACCTCGAATCTCTACTCATGAATTTATTGTCACGGTCCGAATGCACTTTAAAATTAGAAGCCCTTCTGTCTCAACAAGAAATCGATGCATTAATTGGGCGCTGTCAAACTCTACTTAAAAAACCTGTGCTTCCTAAGCTAGACCCTTTTACAAACACTCCCTGGCCTCTCATTTAATTTCTACGACTGTTGTCGAGATTTCACTTTCGACAATAACTCCAATGTGCTATACTTGCGACTTGCTGAACTCCTTGTTCTACTGCTCAGTGGATTGGATGAGGTTTTCGGTTCTATGTGCGTCTAATATTAGGAGAGGAAATTGTCGTTTGTAACACTTAGAGAGGGAGAGGATAGTGAACACCTTCTTAGAAGGTTTCAGTCGTCTATGCAGAGATCAGGCATTCTTCGCGATCTTCGCAACCGAAGATTCTTCCGTTCTAGAGGAGAACAAGTTAGATATGACAAACAACGTAGTATAAGGCGTCTAAGGCGGAGACTACGGACCGTAGCACGTAGACCATCTCGTTAGGATTTCCTACAAAGGAATAGGGCCTAGAGAAATCTCTTATTAATTTGTCAATCCCTTACGGCCATCCAACGGCTTATACGTAACAATTCTTAGGAAACGTTTAGAGTTTTCACAGAGTTTTCTAACAGAATTTTATTAATCTCATTGAGTTATTAAACAATTAAAGTTGGAGTTAAAATAACTCAATGACCGTGAGTATCAGTTCAAAAAGCTTTCTCTCTTGGGCCGTTTTATACATTTTCGTGTCTATCTTGTTCCTCGGTTGTATTTCCATTGGATCAAACGGAATTGATGAATCTTATTTAACAACCAATCAATTGACACCATATGGCATCCCACTTGATATAGATTTCAGCACCGCTGAAGACAACATCTTTCACACAACAGACATTGTTAATGAGCTTAAGCACTCGGTGGTTCAAATAACTACTGAGAGTCTAAGTACAAGTGTTTTCAGGCAACCCATACCCAGAACAGGCGTTGGAACTGGAGTAATAGTAACTCCGGATGGGCACATCTTGACTAACAATCACGTTGTTGATGGATCTCAGTCAGTAACCGTCACGCTAAGTAACAAGGAGTCTTTTCCTGCAATAATTATTGGCCAAGATCAACCAACAGATTTGGCGATAATTCGTATTCCTGCAACTAATCTTAAACCTGCTACGCTGGGGCATGCCTACAAAACACAAGTAGGCGAAGATGTTATTGCCATTGGCCATGCACTAGGATTAAGAGGTGGGCCAACCGTCAGTAAAGGAGTTATTAGCGCGTTAAATCGCTCAATTGACATCAACCCACAAACAACTATTGTAGGATTACTCCAGACCGACACTTCGATAAACCACGGCAATAGTGGTGGCCCATTAGTAAATAAAGAGGCTAAAGTGATTGGAATTAATACCGCCATTATAGAATCTGGTCGAGGCATCGGATTCGCCATCAACATCGACGAATCGAAAATAATTATCGATCAGTTGATAGAGAACGGATATGTGAAACGTGGCTTTCTTGGTATAACGCCTTTTAATCTAACTCCCAATCTAGCGTCGAGATTCAATATGCCTGTTACTCAAGGAGTCATCATAGCAGACATAACATCACCCAATTCACCTGCGTTTTCCGCAGGTTTAAGACAAGAAGATATCATAATACAACTTGGAGATAGTCAAATAGGTAACACAGGAGAATTGTCAAAATTCCTGCTCTCACACCAGTTCGGAGATTCTGTTTCAGTCACGTATCTTAGGAAAGGGAAGCGCCTTGAAACAGTTATCTCTCTTGGAGATAACTCAAAGGAAAGGGGAAGTTAATTAATTAGGGGCTCTCCACTTTAGCCCCGTAGTCTTATGTAGAAATAAAGAGTGGATTTTTTCATTAGATGCAATAAGTCCATCGCTAGACACGCTAACATCTCCGCCATTTCTATCTGTAATTATCCCTCCTGCTTCCTGTACAAGGATGATTCCAGCTACCTGATCCCACGGCTGCAATTTATGATGGAAGTACAAATCCGTACGCCCAGCCGCCACATATGAAATGCCCAGTGCTGCTGAGCCCATAATGCGCGCAGTTTGCATTTCAGGCCATATCGAAAAGATCACATCCATTGTATTCGCACCACCTTGATCGTTATAACTTAAATCGGACCCAATAATGCTTTCATCAATAGATCGTTTTTCAGTAACTTTTAATCGCTTATCATTTAGAAATGCTCCTTTACCTTTTTCAGCGTGAAACATTTCTTTACGTAAGGGATCATAATTAATCCCCAACAAAACTTCCCCGTCTAGAACTAAACCAATGACGAGAGAAAAGAAAGGTATCCCAGATGCATAATTACGAGTTCCATCAATGGGATCGATTATCCAAACATAACCAGTGTCAAAATTTGGTCCTGAAGACTCTTCTCCCAAAAGGCTCGCATCTGGAAACTCTTTACCCAGACTATTAAGTATCTTCGACTCAATAAAAGTGTCGACATCTGTGACTATATCGCCTCTGCCCTTCACGGTGATTTGCTTTGCCTTGTAAAACCTCTCCACAAGGATGGCTCCGGCTTCCAAGGCTATTTCCTGTGCCACTTCCATCGCTGAACGACCGCTCGTCCCAACAGGTATTTCTTTCACCTTTTATCCCTCATTAGACGGTTGGACTTAGATAACAAAAGACAATTTTAATTATAATTAAAATTGTCACCAGAAATCCAAAAATCACACCTTGCAATCTCTCGCTTGATGGGTGCTACAATCGAAATCTCTCGTCATCCATTCGTCAATTTTACCAGATAACTGGAGCAGTCTCTATATGTGCAAAAGTCACACCGAAAATGACTAACCTCAACGCCAAGAATGTATGGGAAGCTGTTCTCGGTAAACTTGAGATACAGGTCACTCGCCCGAGCTATGAGACCTGGCTTAAGGACACCGTAGGCATGGCATTTGACAACGGCAGTTTATTTGTCAGGACTCCGAACACTTTTGTTTCGGAAATGCTTGAACAGCGCATGTACACGCTCATATCTAGTGCACTTGAACAAGTCACATCTAATAAGATCAACATACGTTTTCAAGTGCAGCCTCAACAGCGAGGCGTCGGCGAAAGTACATATTCCAGTTTTTCCACCACCACAGATAATTATCCACTTGATGACCCATCAAAAGATCTCAATTCCAAATATACTTTCGACACGTTTGTGGTTGGTAAATCGAATGAATTGGCACACGCCGCAGCTCTCGCGGTTTCAGAAAATCCTGGAACCTTATACAATCCTCTAGTAATTTATTCGGATGTTGGACTAGGCAAAACTCACCTACTACATGCCATAGGACACTCGATTATTAAAAACCATGGGCCAATAATTCATACCACAACAGAAGAATTCACGAACGCTTATATTAAAGCTATTCGTGATGGTACAACTGAAGAGTTCCGAAATAAATACCGTAATACACAAGCATTACTACTTGATGACGTCCAATTCCTAATAGGCAAAGAACAAACTCAGGAAGGCTTTTTTCACACCTTCAACGCTCTGCACACTCTAAATCGACAAATTGTCATTACAACCGATCGACCAGTGTCCAACATGTCTCTATTAGAAAATCGTATTCGATCTAGGCTACACGGCGGCCTAGTGGTAGACATGCAAGCTCCTGATTTAGAAACTAGAATAGCCATACTGGAATCAAAAATTAACCTCTTAGGCGTAGATATAGATGCTCAAGTTATCAGAATCCTGGGAGAGAAATTCCGCAAGAATGTTCGTGAATTAGAGGGTTGCTTAAATCGCCTGGTGGCATATTCCCAAATGATTGGCTCATCAATCAATCTTGATCTATTAAAATATGAGGCACATAACATCTATGATGACCCCATTAATTCTGATGTTTCTCCACAGGAAATCTTAGAGATAGTCGCATCCCACTATCTCATTCCGACTAATGTCTTGGCTAGCGGGAAGCGAGACAAGAAAACATCGCTGGCACGCCATGTAACTATGTATTTTCTTTCCCAGGAAATACAACTTGGCCCCAGTGCGATAGGCAGGCTGCTTGGAGGCAAGGACCATTCCTCCGTGCTTCATGGATGCAAGCGTATCATGAAGCAGCTAAATTTGGATGAGCGACTAAGGCAGGATATCACAAAAATTCAGGAGACCATCTATCGCATTGCTCACGCTTCCTAATTATTGACAACCACTCCCTACGAGTCTTAGACATACCATCAATTGGCACCACATAAATAACGTGTCCTTATCTTTCTAATGAATACCTTATGTTGATATTTATCGTGTATTATGTGGATAAACAGTATGAATTGTGAATTAACCAAAAACACAATAGTTAAACCACACACAATACACGGTAAAACCACAAGATGTCTGGCAAATATGATTCACTATAAACAACTACACAAATACAGATATACACAAAACAAACAACATTAAGATTATTATTTTTATATACATATGATAGATCAAGCTGAAATTCAAGTAACCAGTGGTAACGGTGGTAATGGATCGGTAAGTGGACGCCGTGAAAAGTTTATTCCTCGAGGAGGACCAGATGGAGGAGATGGAGGATTCGGAGGCAATGTTTATATTATTTCAGATTTAAATATAACTACGTTACTTTATTTTAGGAATAAGAACCGATTTCTTGCAGGTAACGGTGGTAATGGATCGGGTGGAAATAGGCACGGTAAGAAAGGTTTGGACATTACTATAAAAGTACCTGTTGGAACTCAAGTGTGGAATAATAAAACTAAAACTCTGATTTCAGATATGGTGACTAATGGGCAAAAGATATGTATTGCTAGAGGAGGTGTTGGAGGTAGAGGTAATACTCATTTTGCATCCCCTACAAATAGGTTTCCTTTGTTGGCTGAAAGTGGAGAGGATGGAACAAAAACTTATGTGAGGTTAGAGCTAAAATTAATAGCAGATGTGGGTATAATAGGTGCACCGAACGCTGGTAAATCTAGTCTGTTATCTTCTGTATCATCTGCAACTCCCAAAATAGCAAATTACCCATTTACAACACTAGAGCCAAATCTTGGAGCTATTGAAACAAAATACAGAACCATATTAGTTGCGGATATACCTGGCCTTATAGAGGGAGCGCATCAAGGGATTGGTCTGGGACATGACTTTTTGAGACATATTGATAGAACACGGATTCTTATACATGTTATTGATGTTTCAGCACCAGATTGTCTTGAAAAACTACAAATGATCAATGACGAGTTAAATGCCTACAATGAGAAATTACTTAATAAACCTCAAATAATAGCGATGAATAAAGTTGATTTGGCAGATTCCCATAAGGGATTGTCTATAATAGAAACAAGAGCTGCAGAATTATCATTGATATCTATTCCTATATCTGCTTTAACAGGAACTGGAATCGATAAATTGATGGATGAATTGATTTTTCTATTGGAAAAAGATCCTGACCTTAACACTAATGATTTTGAGATACCAACTATAAGGCCGAATTATCGAAAGGAGAAAATTAAAATAAGACGTGTTGCAGGTGTTTATATTGTAGATATGTCACATTTAACAAGAATAGCAGGGATGGTTGATTTAAGTAATTGGGACGTTAAGATACAATTTCATAGGCACCTGAACCAAACAGGAGTAATTAAAGAGTTAGAGAAACAAGGGATTGCAGAAGGAGACGTTGTAAGAATAGGGGAATTCGAATTCAGGTGGGGAGACTAATATGAAGGTAGGGGTCCTGGGTGGGACTTTTGATCCAATTCATATCGGACACCTTACCATTGCCAAAGAAGTTAAAACCTCATTGAATCTTGACGAAGTAATTTTCATAACGGCCCGAGAGCCATATTTTAAAAATAATAGAGATGTGACACATGTTACACATCGTACTGCCATGGTAGAATTGGCACTAATCGATTCCTCTTATTTTAGATCATCAGATATAGAAGCAAATAGACCAGGCCCAACATATACGGTAGACACGTTACTAGAGTTACATAGAAGGTATTCATGTGCAATAGAGATATATCTTATATTAGGCATGGATGCGGCTATGGAAATGAATAAATGGAAAGATGCTAAGCGTATAGCGGAATTATGTACTGTTGTCGCTGTACGTAGGCCAGGAATTAAAATCCCAGAACACCTCAAGGATGGAGTTGGGTTAAATGGATCACTAATTGAAATTAGTGGGTCTGATATACGCCAACGGGTTTATAAAGGTAAGTCCATTACACAGATGGTGCCTACATCCGTAGAGGAGTATATAAGGGAAAATCGTTTGTATAACCCCAAAGAAAAAAAATTGATTGAAGGTATGAATGAAAAGATCCGAAACTGAAAATATCTTGGAATTGGCCAAAAAACGCGGCGCATTAGTCTTTGGGGATTTTTTGTTGTCGTCCGGTATAAAAAGCCCATATTATTTCGATGGGAGACTCATAACGTTAGATTCTGAAGGATCATATTGCGTAGCAAAAGCATTCCTTTCATTGTTGAAAACATGTAAAGCAACTGCTGTAGCTGGCCCTACGTTAGGAGCTGACCCCATTGTATCTTCAGTGGCAACCATTAGCTATTTGGAAGGTTTGCCAATTCAAGCCCTTATTGTTCGCAAAGAAATCAAACAACATGGAGGAATGCGAGTCATTGAAGGACCAGTTCAACCAGGAATGAGAGTGGCTGTGGTTGATGATACATGTACAACAGGAACAAGTTTGATTCATGCAATAGAAACAATTGAAAACGCAGGATGCGAAGTGGTTAAGGTTTTATCGATTCTAGATCGCAAACAAGGTGGATCTGATGCAATACGTAGCAGAGGATACGAGTTTATTTCCCTGTTGGAGGCAAATGGTCAAGGTCAAATAGTGCCAGTAGATATAACCTGAATTGAGAGCAAGTTAAATCAAAAAAGAATAACCTCCACAATGGCATCCTTGACACCAAAATTACTCCATTGATACACTTTTGATTGAAGGTCGGCTAGAGAGTCTATTAACTGCGGCACGGACTGCTTTTTGACTACTAGACAATGCTTAGGACTCGCTCAACAACTTTTGGGAGATGTTAACTCTGATTAAAAAAGTAAAAAACCATCATGGATTCATTGAATTGAGTGCTGTCTTGGAGAGCTCCCAGTTTCCTTGCATGGAATTGAGGTCTGTGATTACAGCTATTGCAAGTGGAGCAAAGCAAATAAATAACGAAGTACGTAAAGCGGCACTAGGGGGTACTTTAGGAGCGACTAACACAGTAAATGTACATGGTGAAATAGTACAGCGATTGGATAAATTTGCCTCTGATGAATTTGTGAGAGTTTTGAGCAATAGTGGCTATGTTGCAGCTATCACTAGTGAGGAACTCGAAAAACCAGTAATACTAAAGAATGAGAAACGCAATAGCTACGTTGTATTTATGGATCCACTCGATGGTTCTTCAAATATAGATGTTTCAGTAAGTATAGGATCAATTTTTGGAATTTGGCCTAGAAATCACGATAAGGCCTCTAACGAGTCTGCTTTATTGCAGTCCGGCAAAAAACAGATAGCAGCAGCGTATGTAGTATATGGATCTAGCACAGTGTTAGTTGTGGCAACAAAGAATAATGTTCAAGGATTTACTCTTGACCCGAGTGAAGATGAATTTTACTTAACTCATCCGGACATAAAAACTCCCCACCAATGCCAGTATTACAGTGTGAATGAAGGGAACTTTAATCTTCTTGAAGAATCTATTCAAAACGTCATTGAATGGCTGCGCGACACGTATTCATTGAGATATGTTGGGTCCCTTGTCGCAGACTTTCACCGAAATTTATTAAAAGGAGGAATCTTCTTGTATCCAGGAGACAAGAAGAATCCAGCCGGTAAACTTAGATTGATGTATGAGTGCAATCCATTAGGATTTATAGTAGAACAAAGTGGCGGGTCGGCTTATTCCGTTGACAAGCCAATACTTGATATACAACCAGAAGGATTGCATCAACGATCGTCCGTGATTCTTGGAGACAAACATACGGTTGGAAAGGTTATGGAAAAGATTGAAAAAACGCGCAAACAAGTTAATGGAAGGTGATTATGGATATTCAGGCGCTTATTAAAACAGCTCAGTCTCTTGTAGATTCAGGTAAGGGGATCCTTGCCGCAGATGAAAGTTCACCTACCATTAAAAAGAGATTTGACACAATCGGCGTAGAATCAACTGAGGAAAACAGAAGAAACTACCGAGAGTTATTATTTAGAACACAGGGGATCAGTGAATATATTAGTGGAGTGATCCTGTATGACGAAACCATTAGACAACAAGCATCGAACGGAGCTCCTATTGTAGAAATCCTTGTCAACCAAGGCATTATTCCAGGCATTAAAGTGGATTTAGGAGGGAAAGATTTGGCTGGTTTTCCAGGAGAGAAAATAACAGAAGGACTTGATGGATTACGGGAAAGATTGCTCGAATATAAATCACTGGGCGCTCGATTTACTAAGTGGCGTTCGATAATAAATATAGGACAAACCACTCCCTCTAAATATTGTATTTTGGCCAACGCTCATGGACTAAGTAGATTTGCTGCATTAAGCCAAGAGGCTGGACTGGTTCCGATTGTTGAACCGGAAATCCTAATGGATGGAACTCACAGCGCACAGATTTGTTACGAAATTACAGAAGAAACCCTGAGAGAAGTGTTCTATCAATTGAACCTTCAGCGTGTTGCATTAGAAGGAATGCTTCTCAAGCCAAACATGGTATTGTCAGGAAAATCAGCACTTTCACGAGTTGGGCCTGAGGAAGTAGCTCGTCTCACAATATCATGTTTTAAAAAAGTTATTCCACCAGCCGTGCCAGGGATAGTTTTCCTTTCAGGCGGTCAAAGCGATGACGAAGCAACAATGAATCTTGATGCGATCAATAAAGTGGCCGCCAAAGCGACGACTCCTTGGCAGCTTAGCTTTTCTTATGGGAGAGGACTACAAACAGCACCACTAAAAACATGGCACGGGCAGATGGATAAAGTGAGCGATGCTCAAGAAACATTCTATCAAAGAGCTAGGATGGCCAGTGAAGCACGCCAAGGACGATACAGTTCCTAAACAAAGAAAGATATGCCGGGTAAATGGAAATGAACGGTGCAGGAGTACTAGAAATTAAAAAAATTCTCGTCGCGACAACAAATAAAGGCAAATTTAAAGAGATATCTTCAATGTTATCTAGTTGTCTCTATAGAATTGTGTCGTTAAGTGAGATGAATATCGATGTGGACGTGCCCGAAACAGGGCATACGCTAGAGGAAAATGCTTACATTAAAGCCCGAGCATATTCGCTTTTGAGTGGCATGGTTACCCTTGCAGATGATTCTGGACTTGAAGTGGATGCTTTAGATGGACAACCAGGGCCATTGTCTGCTAGATATGCTGGTGTTAACGTGACAGATGCAGAGCGAAACGAATTTTTGCTTAAAAAAATGCATAATGTACCTGAATTAAAACGTACGGCTCGCTTCCGATGCGTTATGGTTTTGGCTTGGAATACTGCACTCTATGAAACTTATATTGGAGAATGTTTTGGAAGAATAAATCAACAACCTGTTGGCAATAATGGATTTGGATATGATTCTGTTTTTTTTCTTCCCCAAATGGCGAAAACCATGGCTGAACTTACCTTAGATGAGAAGAACTTAATTAGCCACCGTAGCGTTGCCCTTCGAAAAGTAGCAAAGAGATTGACGGCAGAAACTGTATCAGCAAGCACATCTATCTAAAATGAGTTGACCTGTTTTATGAAATTGATGCCATTAGATCAATTTGGAAGAAGCCTTAACGACCTGAGAATTTCGGTAACAGACAGGTGTAACTTCAGGTGTCCTTATTGTATGCCAGCAAAGATTTTTGGTGAACGGTATAAATTTTTACCCAAAGATAAGTTACTCACTTTTGAGGAGATAACCAGGCTTACGAAGATATTTGTTCGCCTGGGAGTGTCCAAGGTTCGATTGACCGGAGGGGAACCTTTATTACGTAATAATCTAACGGAGCTCATATCGCAGATATCAACGGCAACCTCAATAGAAGATCTTACAATGACTACTAATGGATATTTGTTAGCACAACATGCGCGAGAATTAAAAAGAGCTGGACTTCATAGAGTAACAATTAGCTTAGATGCCATAGATGATCAATTGTTCAGAAGAATGAATGGGCTCGAATTAAGCCAAGAAAAGGTGCTGGAGGGTATTAACGCTGCTGAAGAAGCAGGTTTATTACCGATAAAAATAAACTCGGTAGTTCAGAGGGGAGTCAATGACCAGGATATTGTTGCATTGGCTAAGTATTTTAAAGAACGTGGCCACATTGTGCGATTTATCGAATATATGGATGTTGGTACGCGTAACGCTTGGAAATTGGATGACGTGGTGCCTGCAGACGAGATAGCAGCAACAATAGATGCCGTAATGCCCCTCGAACCCATTAAAGCCAATTACTCCGGGGAAGTAGCAAATAGATATCGGTATCGTGACGGAGGGGGCGAGATAGGAATAATTGCGTCCGTCACCAAGCCGTTTTGTGGTGCTTGTACGAGATTAAGGTTGTCACCGGAAGGGAAGCTTCATACATGTCTGTTTTCCAATATTGGAATGGATATTCGTGATCCAATTAGGTCAGGTTCCACAGACCATGATTTATTAAGAATCGTACAGAATTTATGGAAAGTGCGTGACGATCGATATTCAGAAGAGCGCGCGTCGATGAATGAACCTCGAAGTGGAAAAGTAGAAATGTATCATATAGGTGGATAACGATTTAGCATAACTTGTTTGCATACGCAAACAAGTTATGCCTGAAAGAGAGGTGTTATTTAATGATTGAAATTTACACGGATGGAGCGTGTATAGGAAACCCTGGGAAAGGCGGCTGGGCAGCAATCATTTTGGAAAATGCCTCGAAACGAGTGATACAAGGCAATGAAACTTATACTACAAACAACCGGATGGAAATACTAGCAGTCATTAAAGGACTGGAGGCGGTTCCAGAACTTGTAGACGTGAAGGTTTTTAGTGACAGTCAATATGTAGTGAAGACAATGACTCTCAACTGGAAACGAAAAACTAACGAAGATTTATGGGGACGACTTGATGTTGAGACAGGTAAACGCCGAGTGGCTTGGGAGTGGGTGAAGGGTCACTCAGACAACATTTTAAATCGTGAAGTAGACGCTGTAGCTCGGCGGGAGGCATATATGGTTGATGATACTACTGATACTATTTCTAATGAAGAATTTACACATATAGATGATTATGGAAATGCACAAATGGTCGACATAACACAGAAATTAACAACTGAGAGAATAGCGGTTGCAGAGGCCTCTGTAGTAATGAGGCCAGAAACCTTAGCGTCGATCAAAGATTTAGAAATAGGCAAAGGCGATGTATTATCGATTGCCCGCATCGCCGGCATTATGGCAGCAAAAAACACGCCTCAATTGATTCCTCTTTGTCATCCCATACCAATTGAAAGTATTGGTGTAAGTTTCATCATGAATGATGAGGAAAACAGTATAAATATTACAGCTACAGCGAGAACGACTGCCAAGACTGGTATTGAAATGGAGGCCATGGTAGCAGTAAGTGTGGCAGCCTTGACCATCTACGATATGTGTAAAGGCACGGATCGTACGATGCGCTTTGAAGGTGTGCGGTTGGTGGAAAAAAGAGGAGGCCGCAGTGGAGACATTGTTCTAGGCGGCAGTGACCAATCAATATGACGATGATGCATACTTTAAGAATACGAAATAGAAAAACAGAAATGACCGCATCCTCACGTATCGTTATGGAAGCACATATAAATCCCAGAGATTTTTCCTGTGAATAAGAGTACTGATTCATCACTGATTGGGATTGTGAGGAGATTGTGTGGTAGAAACAGTGCATCGCCGTCTTTAGTAATAATAGGTTTGGGAAATCCAGGAGAAGAGTATATTCATACGAGACATAATGTTGGGTTTAGGTGCGTTGAGGAAATTGCTCAAATTCACAGGATTGGTTTCACAGATCGCCGGCAATTAGCCCTAATAGGTCAAGGCAATATAGGTGGCCACTCGGTAGTAATTGCAAAACCGCGTACGTTTATGAATAACAGCGGACAGGCCGTTAAGTATTTGATATCCCGCTATAGCATACCTTCTGAAAAATTATTAGTTGTATATGATGACGTTGATTTGTCACTTGGGAAAGTTAGGCTACGCAAAAAGGGTGGAAGTGGAGGACATAATGGCATTAAATCCATAAAGGATTCTATTAATTCCACGAATTTTCCACGTCTTAGGATAGGAATAGGGCATCCAGAGGATCAATCAAGGTTGGTTGAGTATGTACTTAGCTCCATTTCGGAAGACGAAAAAAAAGTTATAGACCACGCAATAGATACCTCAACACAAACACTTGTAAGTATTTTGACAGAAGGCATCGACGTTGCAATGAGTAAATTTAACTCGCGAGAATAATGTTAAATAGAGATAGTTTGTATCAATCATCTTAGACGTCAATAAAGAGCCTGTGATAGAATGTTCACACAAGACCGATTGATAATCGACAATGAATAACTTAAAGATCAGATAGTCTTTAGAGAGAGGATGTGTTATGTCTTCTGACGAGTTTTCCTTCGATAAATTTTCAAAGAATGATTTCTACAGTGGTGTCAATGCTCGCTTGGTAGATATGGTTAACCTAAAACCTGGCCAGCGTATCGTTGATTTGGCTTGTGGTACTGGTGGAGTGACACGGTTGATTGTTGATAGAGTACGAGGTGCTCGTGAATCTGTAATTATAGCTATAGATCATTCGTCGACAGCTTTAAAACAAGCAGCGGAAAACTTGAAAGACGCCCGAAATGCTGCACTTGAGTTTGTTCAGAGTCGGGTTGAACAAATGTCAGAAACAGTAAAAGAATCCGCAGATACCATTTTTTATTGCAATGCGATTCATTATGTCCCAGATAAAGATGCCCTTCTTGCGGAAGTTTCCAAGTCCCTTAAACCAGGTGGAAAGCTCGCATTTAACACTTCATTCTACGAAGGAGCTCAACCTTTAGAAACACAAAAGTTTTATCGTAAATGGATGTTCAAGGCCGCCATTATACTGAGAAGGGAACACGGCTTGAAGCCAACTCGAACAGAAAAAGTAGAGTCACGTAAATATCTTACTCCTGGCCAATATAGAACTTTGTTGGAACGACATCAGCTTCACGTAGTCAGAGAAGAAATTGACAAAGTTTTAGTTCCAATTGAAGGTTGGCTTGACATCAGCAGTTTTGAAGATTTTATAACTGGTACCATGCCAGGAGTGCCACTGGACAAGGCTAGAGATGCCTTACAGAGAGGAGTGCAACAAGCTTTTAGCGAACTGAAAATCAAGAACGTGGTTCGCAACTGGCTTGACGTAGTTGCTGTAAGAGTGTGATTGTGTCAAAACCAATAAGGTGACAGGGGAGTGATTTATGAGAAACCAAAACCTGTTGTTGATATCACATTTAATGCGACGTGCAGGCTTTGGGGCCACCACTCCAGAACTTAAAGAATATATATCTAGAGGTTATGTTGCTACGCTTGATGATCTACTTAACCCGAGTGAATCTCAAGTTATGCCTAAAGATGTTGTGAGCCGCTACCACCTAGATCAGTCATCTGGATTTGCTAGAAATGATTCATCTGCCTATTGGCTTTACCGGATGGTTACTAC
>CAZSCD010000064.1:0-23565 GCA_964605345.1 uncultured Dehalococcoidia bacterium | reverse complement strand
CATTTGTAATAGATGATATAGAAAATCAAGGGGTAGATCCGTTGGCATTTCGTTATTTGTGTCTTACAGTGGGCTATCGCTCTAGATTAAATTTCACATTCAGTTCCTTGAAAGCTGCACAACAGTCTTTAATTCGTTTGCAAAATAGAGTTTGGAATTGGAGTGAGGATTCCAAATCTAGTGATTGTCAAGAATTACTGGTAACCGAATGGATGGGCAAATTTTTAGATAGAATTAATGACAATTTAGATTTACCTGGTGCATTGAGAGTGACATGGGACATGGCTCGTTCAAATCTTCACGATAGCCTGAAACTAAAAATCATTTTAGAGTATGATGAAGTATTGGGATTAGGTTTAGATAAAATATCTGATTCATATGAAGTTTCTGAGGACATTTTGAATTTGGTGACTCAGCGTAGCAAACTTCGAGATAATGGCAATTATGCCGAGGCAGATTCTATTCGAGACAATTTAGATGAAACAGGATATTTACTTCAAGACAACCTAATCAACACAAAAGTTAAGCCTAAATCGATTTGGGAAAAACGAAGCAAAGTGAATAAAATATATTCTTCTCCAGATGAAGTTGATTCTTTTGTTGATGATCGAGATGTTACAGGTTTTACTGTTGCTTTGGTGGCTTGTAATTACCTTGATGATGTTAAGCGATGTTTGGCAAGTGTATTGCACTGGAGTTCTAATCATCACGTAGAAGTGTTAGGACTCGATAATGGATCCACTGATGGCACAGAACAATGGCTGGATGATATTAGTGCTCAGGATTCGAGAGTTAGGATAATTCATACAGACCATGTTCTTGGAGAAGGTGCGGCAAAAAACATTTTGCTTAAACAAAGCCTAGGTAAGACCATAGTTTTACTTGATTCCAGTGTAGAAATCGTAGGGAACATATTTGAAACCATCGATGATGTGTTATCTGATGAAAATGTTGGGGTTGTTGGGCCATTTGGCCGCACGAGTGATGACTTACGGCATTTCCATGGTGGTGAAGGTGAGTCAGGCCATATGGATGCTATGCAGGCGTATTGTTTCGCATTTCGGAGAAAGCGATTGAAAGACGTGGGATTTATGCGCCAGAGTTTTAGATTTTATCGCAACCTAGATTTAGATTACAGTTTGCATTTCAAGAATAAAGGGTATTCTGTAATTGCGGAACCAAGTTTACCTGTGGTACGTCACGAACATCGAGTATGGACTAATATTGACGATGCAGAACGTGAGGCGTTAAGTAGAAAAAATTTCCGTAGACTACTGGATAAATGGGGAGATAGAACTGATCTTTTAGTAAGTAACATTGTAAAATGAATCTTTATAGATTGTATTTTTGATGGTTATTTGTCGTGTATCAAAAAATCAGATTCGTGTACACTGCGTTTAAAAGTTTTGCAAGATGATTACAGTACTTTGGATACAGCTTGTTGGAGCTGCACTTGTCATATTTGTGGCTTCTAATTTTTTAGCTAAATCTGCTGACGTCATATCTTTGAAGACGGGACTGGGGCGTGCATTTGTTGGTGTCGTACTTTTAGCTACGGCTACTTCTTTGCCAGAATTGGCTACAGGTATAAGCGCCATAACTGTAGTCAATGAGCCAGATTTGGCTCTCGGTGATGCATTTGGAAGCAATTTATTCAATCTTCTGATAATTGGATTATTGGATATATATTGGAGAGAAGGGCCCATATTACGGAGTATTGGATCAGCTTCTATCCTTGTAGGTGTTCTGGGTATAGTTGTTATATCTTTTGCAGGAACTGCAGTTATCATGCATGGATTAGTCAGCACTTTTGAGAATTGGTACGTAAGTCCTATGTCAGTTGTGCTATTTGGATTATTTTTGGTATCTATGTACATGATTTACAGAAATGAACGAACTGTAAGTAAGGATACTGTGGACTTAACTGAACATCAAAAGTATGTATCTGCTAGCATCGGTAGGGCTGTAGTTACGTATATAGTTGCAGCATTATTGGTTGTGGGTGCTGGTATATGGCTTGCTATCTTGGGAGACCACATTGCTGATGAAATGGGTTGGCAAGCAAGTTTCGTGGGAACTCAATTCCTCGCGCTTAGTACGTCACTCCCAGAACTTGCTACATCTTTTTCTGCAATAAGGCTGCGTGCACCTGAATTAGCTATCACGAATCTTTTAGGAAGTAATCTGTTTAATATGGGATTTGTATTGTTTGTAGATGATTTAGTTTACCAAAATGGTGTTGTTTGGGCACATGTTTCTTGGATACATGGAGTGACTGCATTAATAGCAGTGTTAATGACATCTGTGGTTATTGTCTCTTTGGTATATTATACGCGTAATGAGTCAGGCAAATCATGGAAAATCACAGTAGCCCCTGTACTAATCGGTTGTTATGTACTTTCTAGCTTACTGGCCTTCTATATGGGTTGAAAATCATTAAACGTTTTGGATATTTCATCCGTTTCGTATTGGGATAGATTGTTTCCTTTTATTGATCCAAAGTGAAATAATTTGGTCCAATTTCTTATTTATGTCTATTGATAATATAGTCAACAAGATTTTCTAGCGAATTGCGAGAAGGAGTTTGTGGGAGATTAACTAGGGATTGTTTCGCTCGATCACCAAATTGTTTCACTATTAAATATGATTCTTTTATTGAAGATGAATTCCGAATTATTTCTACGGAACGTTTCAAAAATTCTTCGTTGTCAGGTTGCTCAAATAGGTTTCTGATTGCATTGTCATCGGGATATTTAATTCTCGTTAAAATAGATGGCAAAGTCATTATGCCTCTTGAAAGGTCATTGCTTAGTGGTTTACCAACTTCTTCCTCCGTTCCCTCGAAATCTAGAATGTCATCTACAATTTGGAATGCCATTCCAAGATTGTGACTATATTCCTTTAGTGCTCTTACGATATTTTCAGGCAGACCACTTAGAAGTGCTCCAGATTCGCCGGATGTAGAGAACAAAGAGGCAGTTTTATTCGAGATTCTTTCGAAATATTGTTCCACGGTTTGATTATAGTTGTAAATCTCTGATAATTCTTGCAGTTGGCCACTAGATAAATGCATTATAGTTTCTGCAAGGCTTCGTATCACTTTTATGTGCTCTGTATCACATACATGAGTGGCTGATGCGGCAAATAGATAGTCACCTAAGAGCACTGCAGTATTACGACCCCACAAGCTACTGATAGTAGGTTTGCCTCGTCTGAAGTCTGCATCATCTATTATGTCGTCGTGTATGAGGGTTGCTATGTGTAGTAATTCAACCGCTGTGGCCATTATTTCCGTCTTATTATTATCGTGTGTCTGGAAATTCGATGTTAATAGAGTTATTGCTGGACGAATTCGTTTACCTTCTGTGTCTAATACATGATCTAGAAGTTCAATTAAAAATGGCGACCCTAGTTTTGTCGCAGATTTAAGATTTTCATTAACACGAATCAATCCATCTTGAATCGGTTCATATATTTTGGAAATTTGCAATTGGTTGTTGCCTTATATTGAGGTAATTGATGTTTATCAAGGTTTGTGTGTTAATCAGGTATTTCTCTTTATATTTTCAAGTTAATTGACTAGACTTTGCATCTCTGTTTCGATGATTTTTTTGTCAAGTTTTGTGAATAGAGGCTCTATTTTGCCTAAAACCTGATTTCTTTCAATTTCATATGGATCCCATGTCCAGTTTGTATCTCTTACACTGCCTTTAAATCCCAACATTTTATGTAGTTTTTCTGAGCTAAATGGCAAAAATGGATAGAATTGAGTTTTTAGACAATTTATTACAGATATGCTGACCCATAGAGTGGATGCGGCTTCTTCAGGATTCGTCTTGACGCTACGCCATGGCTCCTTTTGTTCTAAATATTGGTTGGTCAATTGGGCTAAGTTCATAGCCGATTGTAGTGCTTGACGGAACCTACATTTTTCGAGATGTGTACCAGTACTACTGATATGATCTTGGGCAAGTTTAATGAGTTGATTGTCAAGAGATGTTAATTTGTTTGGAGATGGGACTCTATTATCAAAATTTCTAGAAATCATCGTTAATACGCGTTGTACCAAATTCCCGTATGTAGCTACCAGTTCGTCATTATTGCAACGAACGTATTCTCTCCATGAAAAATCGGAATCACTGGATTCAGGCATGTTAGCAGCTATGACGTATCTAAGAGGGTCAGGTTCGTATTTTTCTAAGTAGTCTGGTAACCAAATTGCCCAATTCCTACTGGTGGAAAGTTTAGCTCCTTCTAAGTTCATATATTCGTTAGCAGGTACGTCATAAGGTAAGTTGAGATCACCATAACCCATCAATATAGCTGGCCAAATTATCGTGTGAAAAGGTATGTTATCCTTACCCATAAAGTAAAAACTTTGGCTATTGGTTTTCCAGAACTTTTCCCACACATTAGTGTTTCCACTATTATGTGCCCATTCTTTTGATGCTGATAAATATCCTATTACAGCTTCAAACCACACGTAAATGCGTTTTGTCTCATAGCCTTCTATAGGCAAAGGAATTCCCCAGGTTATGTCACGAGTTATGGCTCTGTCATGTAGTCCGCTTTTCAGGTATCCAAGTGTGAAATTTCGAACGTTAGATTTCCAATCCTTACGAGACTCAACCCATTCAGACAGTTGTTTTTCAAAAGCACTAAGCCTCAAAAAGAAGTGTTCTGTTTCTTTTATTACTGGAGAGTTATTACATAATAAACAAGTCATATTTATTAAATCTTTTGGATCTAGCGTTTTGCTGCAATTATCACATTGATCGCCTCTTGCTCCATCGAAATCGCAGTTTGGACAGATACCACCCACGTAACGATCAGCGAGAAATCGTTTATCTACCTTACAATATGGTTGTAGCATGGTGTCTTTATATATATAGTCTTTCTCATATAGATTCATAAAAATGTCTTGTACGACTTCAAAGTGATTTGCGGTATGTGTTGTTGTGAACAAGTCGAAAGTAATCCCAAATTTATTCCAGTTGTCCAGAAATTCGGTTTGATATTTGCCGGATACTTGTTCTGGAGACGTCCCCAGTCGCTCCGCTGTTAAAGTCACAGGTGTGCCATGTGCATCACTTCCCGATACCATGAGGACGGAGTTGCCTTTCATTCGGTGATAGCGCGCAAAAATATCCGCAGGTAGATATACGCCAGCTACCTGTCCAATATGAATAGAACCGTTTGCGTATGGCCATGCTACAGCAATAAGAATACGTTGAGACATTGATTTTTGTTAATAGTTAGTTATGGATTTTATCTATATAGTTTGCAATGAGATTATAGATGGTAACACAAATATATTCATAGTAAGTCAGACAATTTATTTCTTTACAAACACAAGATTGTACGTTTAGCTTGCAAATCTGATTTTAATTGGACATAAGCAATTTATATTTCAAGCCAAAGTCGATAAACTGTTTTTCTAGGTATCCCACATTTCCGTACTACCATACTTATCGCATCTTTACTTAGGATTCCGTTCTGTTTGCATTGATTCAATATGCTCACAGCTTCATCATGTGATAAGTTATCTTCAGTTTTCTTGTTACCATCTATGATTAGTGTGAATTCTCCACGTGGATTGTGGAAATGGTTTAACGCCTCAGATATTGTTCCACGAAAAATTTCCTCGTGTATTTTTGTAAGTTCTCTGCATACTGATATACGTCTATTACCAAGTGTGGCTAACATGTCTTCAAAGGACGATCTGATTCTGTGTGGTGTTTCAAAAATTACTAAAGATCGTTTTTCTGACGTTGTTGCCTGTAATGTTTTGATACGTTGACTGTGTTTTCTAGGTAAAAACCCTAAGTAAACGAATTGATCTATTGGCATACCTGATATGGCAATAGCAGATGTAATAGCAGAGGGTCCTGGGACAGGAGTGACTTGAAACCCGGCTTGGCTTGCATGAAATACTAATTCATACCCTGGGTCATTGATAGTTGGCATACCTGCGTCTGATACTAATGCAACACTTTTTTCTGACAGAACATTTAGTATGAATTGTAGTTTTGTAGTTTTGTTGTGGTCGTTGTAGCTTGTTGTCTTAGTGTGAATGTCATGTTTTCTAAGTAATTTTCTAGTTACACGAGTGTCCTCGGCCGCAATTAAATCGACCTCTTTAAGGACTCTCAGTGCTCTAATTGTGATATCTTCGAGATTTCCTATAGGTGTGGCTACAATGTAAAGAACTGACATGGACATGTCCGTTGGCAGAATATATGAGAGTTACATTTTAACAGAGAATAGTTATATCAATCGACCTTGGAGTAAGATTTGAGCTGTGTCTATAGTTTAGATTCCAAGTTTCGAGTTGTTGAAAGGTATGCATCACAAGTAGGTAGGAACGTCTTCGTAAAATAGAATGTTTTGTTGGTTAAGATATATTCATAACAAGATGATTCCTGAATTCTATGGATGCTGGGTGGATTATATTGTTGTGCCTTATAAGATTTTTGATTTGAAGATCCAAGAATTTCAAAATGGCATCGTCTATATTTTTCTGAGACAATTCGGCTACATAAGCTAAATGAGGATCTTTTTTGATTTTCATAGGGTCTATTTTGTCTGATAAAAAGATTATTTTCCCGATAGTTCCTAGTTGTTTTTTTCCAGTAGTATGCCATTGAACTGCATCTATTACTTCTTCGTCCAGAATTCCGTCTTCTAACTTCATCCATAATGAAGCAATTCGACCGTGTAGTAACATAGGATGGTGACGTTCCAAGCAGCTAATGTCCAGATTATATCGAGCGGCTTCTCTAAGAAGAAATTTATCTTTAAGTGGACGAGCTAAATCATGACATGCTATTCCAAGATCAACTCGTAATTCGCTAACACTATGAATACGAGCTAATTCACAACCTATTTTACGAACACGGTTGGTGTGATTGAAAAGGCCTTCTGGTAATTTCTTTAGTCTAACGTTGATTTGTGTTGGTAGATTATGCATCGCATTATCCCATGGTAGATAGAGGTTTGCCTGCGAGCATGTGTACATGAAGATGTTCCACTTGTTGCCCTGCGTTTAGGCCTTGATTGATTACGATTCGATATCCAGTGTCTTTAATTTGCATTTGTAAGGCTATGTTTTTTGTAGCTTCAAAAATATCACAAAGTGTTTCATAGAAGTCAGATGTGAGATTGGTTAAGTCCTCAAAGTGTTTGTATGGGATTACTAGGAGATGTATAGGTGCTTTGGGATCGATATCTCTTATGACAAAACATGTATCATTATTGTATAAAATCTCACTCTTGATTGAGCCCACCCCAATCATGCAAAAAATGCAATCTGACGACATTTTAAAATCCTTTTAGTTAACTAATGACATTTTTCGATTTAGAGATCTATGAGAGTATAGCGATTGCTTCTATTTCCACGAGTAACTCTGGGTCTACTAATTCCTTGACTATAACAGTTGCGCTTGCAGGACCTGGTTCAGGAAAAGATTGACTTCGTATTAATGTGTAAGCAGGGTAGTCTGCAGAATTAATCAAATATGCCGTAATTTTAGCAACATCTGACATTTGCGAGCCAACTGAATCGAGTAATTTTTCCATGTTGGTGAAGACTTGTTTTGTTTGAACTTCGATATCTCCTTTTCCAATTAATGCACGGTTTTTATCAAAAGATACCTGCCCTGAAACAAAAACCAAGTCACCTATTTTTTTCACAGATGAAACACCACTGCGCATATGTTCTCGATTTAAATTGATGTTGTTAGTCATGTAATTCTCCTTAGATTTATATCACATGGATGTTAACATACTTGTTTAAATTTTTGAGACACAGCATGCTTATTCACAAAGATGTTAATAACCCCGATAAAAAATGAAACAAAAGATAACCAATAATGAGATTTAATGACTAGGTTTCAAATTCTAAAGACATCAAAATTGGTAATGCAACAATGATCCACCATACGTAGATAAATTCGTTTTCTTAGTAATGATTAGAGTTTTTATTCTACGATGGCTATGGCTTCAACCTCTACGAGAAATTTGGGGTCTATTAATTCCTTTACAATGACAGTAGCACTGGCCGGAGGATTCTTGGGAAAGAATGCATGACGTACTCTAGTGTAATTAGAATAGTCATCAGCGTTGACTAGATAAGCAGTGATTTTGGCGACGTCAGTTAATTTTGCTCCAGCAGTCTTCAGCAAATCTTGTAAATTATTGAATACTTTTTCAGATTGAATATTGATGTCGCTTTCGCCAATTATGTTACCTTCTGAGTCTGATGATAGTTGTCCAGATACGAAAACCAAATTGTTTATTCGAGTAACCGGACAAGTGCCTTGTTTTGGGTGATTCGGGTTTGGATAGAAAACTTGGCGTTGCATCTAAATCTCCTTAATCTACATGGGTTTTGCATAAATTTAAATGGACGTGTGCACACGTCCATGGTTTGTTTACGCTATGCAAAATTTTGGGTTATATAAAGTTAATTGTTTGAAAATCTAAATAGTTGAGTTATCTAGAAAGTTGAAGTAGTTCTATTCTCACGTTATCTGGAGCTTTTATAAAGGCGATTAGAGGTCCATTGGGTACGTCTATTGGCCCATCCATTAATTCTGCACCTAGTGTTTTAAGTCGTTCAATTTCCTTTTCGATATCATCTACATCAATCCCGAAATGTTCCAGTCCCCAATGAGCGGTTGCATCTCCTGTCCCCAATTGTTCGTTGGTTCTAGCGTTAGAAATATTTATCACAATGCCGTCTGTGGTTTCGCATCTAATAAACCTGTCCCCAAAAGTGCGAACAGTGTCACTAGCTATTTTGAAATTGAATGCTTTAACGTACCAATTAGCTGTTTTTTCGGGATCTGGTGATTTTAAGTGTACGTGACTAAATTCGTATGCCAATTGAATTACTCCTTGTAAATAGTTTAAATTCTCAATAAATTCAGATTCTATGTTATGAATCATTCCTCCCAAATATCTTATCATGGGTGATTGTTGATTATAAACTTGATATTTCTATGTTCCTACATGTCAGAGAATTCATAAAATCCTCCATTTAACACAAAATGGACGTCGTAATGATACTAACCTAACATACTGTTCTGGTAATTTTGTTTAATCTAAGAATAATTGTGTGTCTACGATTTGTACTTGGTTTGCGAAATCAGCAATTTTATGTGAGTCCTTGGTCCCGTTAATTTCTACGCCAGTTGATACGTCTACTCCCCAAGGACGTACGGTTGAAGTGGCTATTCCTACGTTCTGAGGAGTGAGGCCACCTGCCAAAATGAAGTCGTGCTGTTGTGATATATGTTTAGCTATGTCCCAGTCGAAACTAAGTCCAGTACCCCCAAGTGATCCACTTTCGTGCTTGTCAAGCAGCGGTATATGGCCATGTTGAACTACTTTGTCTACCTGGGCGAGAGTTTGTGATATCGTATATTCTTGAGAATCATGATCGGTAACTCTGATTTGTTTTATTATTGGTACAGTTATTTCATCCCAGTATTCGAGTTCCTCGTTACCACAAAGCTGTATCATGTCAAGTCCGCAAAAATCTATGATGTGATTAACATGTCCTTGTGGTTGATTGGCAAAAAGCCCCACTAACTTAGGCCCATTATTCCCAGATAAAGTTCGATATTCATTTATTATTCTTTGAGCTTTTGTTATTGAAATTTCCCGTCTTACGTTTGGGACAAAAACAAACCCCACGAAATCTACACCCACGTTGGCTGCTTTTGATATGTGTTTTGATTCGCGAAGGCCACAGATTTTAATTTTGGTCATGTCAACTCACTTAGTTTAGTAGCTACATCATGAGCTGAGGTTAAAGCTTCACCAATTAATGCTGCATGTGCTCCTGCTTTCATAATTCGTTGAATATCTTTACGATTGTGAATACCGCTTTCACTGACGATTACCTTATTTTCAGGTATCAAAGGAGATAGCCGTTCGGTAGTTGCTAGATTTGTTTCGAATGTTTGCAAATTCCGGTTATTTATACCAATTATCTCTGCACCAGATTCTAAAGCTATATCTAGTTCAGTTTCATCATGAATCTCAACTAAACATTGCATTCTGAGTTCATGGCTTAATTCCAACAGTTCTACGAGGGATTGTTGTGAAAGTATTGATACTATGAGTAGAATAGCGTCCGCTCCAGATGCTCGTGATTCATAAATTTGATATGTGTCAAAGATAAAGTCTTTACGTAAAACGGGAATTCCATGGGCATGTGCAATACTGTTTACAGTTTCCAAATCAGCTATACTTCCATGGAAATGATCTGTATTTGTGAGTACTGAAATGGCTGCAGCTCCGTTTGCAGTGTATATCGATGCTAAAGTTTTGGGATTGAAATTGTCTACAAGTATGCCTCTGGTTGGCGAAGCTTTTTTTACTTCAGCAATAATTCGTACGGATGACCCGAATAAACTTCCGGATAGATTTAAAGGCAACTTCTGATGGGTGATTTGGTTTTTCAAATCAGCAATGGGACGAGTGTCTTTGAAATAGGATACCTCACGTTTTTTTGATTCAACAATTTCATCTAAGATATTTGGCATTTCTACCTACTTGTGTGATATTACCAAGTTCAACTTTTCCTGTAACCAATATGAGTATTATTTTAAATTCTGGCTAAGTTTTATGAGTGACTTTAATTTCCCCATGGCTTTTCCAGAATCTATAGACTCTTTAGCTAGAGATACGCCTTCTTTTAAAGTTTCAGTTTTATTTGCAGCTACTAATGTTGCAGCAGTGTTCATCAACACTACATCTCTTGATGGGCCTGTTTTACCGGACAGAATGTTTAGTAGTGTTTTAACGCTGTCTTTAACTCCAGTTGATTTCAGAGAATCTGATGTAGCACGATTAAACCCAAAAAACTCAGGTGACACTGTGTATGTTGTTACAGCTTGGTTTTGCATGTCCCAAACTTGTGTGGAATCACACATCGTGATTTCATCTAAACCATCCATACCATGCACTATTAATGCTCGAGTGCTTCCAAGTTTATTTTACACATGAGCAATTTTTTCTCCAATATCTGGTTTTGAAACTCCTAGTAGATGGTTTTTTGCTCCGGCTGGATTTGTTAGAGGTCCAAGAATATTGAATACGGTTCGTATACCGATTTCCTTTCTAGGTCCCGCAGCGAAACGCATGGATGGATGAAATGTTTGAGCAAACATAAATCCAAATCCTATTTCGTTTAAGCAGGTTTCTACACCATTTGGGCTTAAATCAATTTTCACATCTAGAGCTTCTAGTACATCTGCACTACCACAATTGCCAGTCATTGCTCTATTGCCATGTTTTGCAACTTTTATGCCAGCCCCGGCAGCGACCAGCCCGACAGTTGTAGAGATGTTGAATGTACCTGAAGAATCACCTCCAGTTCCACATGTGTCTACTACCACTCCATCCGTATTGACATGTAAAGAACTTTCTCTCATAGCTTGGGCCATGCCCGAAATTTCTTCGATTGTTTCTCCTTTCAGATGGAGTGCAGTTACAAAAGCGCCAATCTGTGCTGGAGTTGCCTTTCCGTCCATGATTTCTTTCATAGCTTCGTGAGCTTCGTTTATAGACAAATGACGTCTCACAACCAAGGATTGTATCGTTTCTTGGATCATCTCGTATCCCTAGATCTAAAGATTCGTTTAGTTATACGAACCTTAGCTATAGTTGAATTGTTTAATGTCCCACTAGCCTGTCTATATTTGCTAATACGTTGAATGGATTCGCACGTTCAGTTTCGTGATAACGAATTTTATCTGGCCAAATTCGGATTTGAGTTCTCCCTTGGGCATCCATTACCTTTTGATATTCAAGTGCCTTTTCTGGATTTTGATATTTTTCAGTCATACGTTTGCGAAATTCTGAAGGTTTGTTAATTCCTTCGTCTATTAACTCAGCGGTTCCCTGTACTATTAGAGGTTGTGCACGAATTGATGTGTACACGACGATAAGGGAAACTTTTGGGTTTTCGCGTATATATTTTACTTTAGCTTGGCTAGTTATGCTGCTACAGTTGAACGTTTCTCCGTCGTATTCGTACCAGCAAGGAGTTGTTCGAGGTTCGCCTTGTGGGGTTACAGAAACGAGTACGGCTATATGTGGATCCTTAGTTAGTTCTATAAGCTCCTCTGAGGTCAAGTCTGTGCTTTTGGATACCATAATAATTTACTCCTTAGTAATTTAAACTACATGTTAAGAAAATTTTGTAAAATGTCTTTGCCAACTTCTGTCAATATGGATTCCGGATGAAATTGTATGCCTGCAACCGGATGGTTTTTATGTTGTACTCCCATAATAATACCCTTATCTGTCCAGGCAGTCACCTCTAAATTTGTAGGACAATCCTCTCTATATATCGCAAGAGAATGATATCGTATCGCGTTAAATGGATTTGGCAATCCTTTAAATAGTCCCTCGCCATTGTGGTGTATATCAGATGATTTGCCGTGCATGATTTCACCAGCGCCTACGATTGTGCCACCATATGCGTACCCAATACACTGATGACCCAGACAAACGCCTAGAGTTGGAATGGTTTTACCGAAATGTTTGATGACTTCGTTTGAAATACCAGCCCTTTCAGGCGAGCGTGGGCCAGGAGATATAACTATTTTTGATGGTGCCATCTGTTCTATTTCTGTGATGGATGTTTGATTGTTTCGCAATACATTAACTTCAGCTCCCAACTCGCTTAGGTATTGGAACAAGTTGTAAGTAAAACTATCGTAGTTGTCTATGAGAACTATCACTGTGTATCTCCTTGACGTTTCGAGTAATTATACGCATAGAAATGATCGTTGTATGGTGTTTCATGTATAACCAATTTTCTAAATAATTATTTCTGTAGTATGTGTATCGAATAATTTCCAAACATACTGAAGTATTTATGAATTATCTTCGTTAGATGTAGAATTAAAATACATTTTTCCTTAAATGTCATCTCCTGATTCAGCTTCGTCTATTGCTCTCAGCATTGCTGACGCTTTATGAATAGTTTCCTCAAATTCCTTTTCTGGGATACTATCGAATACGATTCCTCCTCCTGCTGGTGCATAGGCGATTCCATCTTTGACGATAAGGGTTCGTATTGTGATAGCAGTATCCATGTTTCCTTTAAAGTCGAAGTATCCAACGGCTCCGGTATAAGGCCCGCGTTTGTCAGGCTCTAACTCAGCTATAATTTCCATCGCTCTTACTTTAGGTGCTCCAGATACTGTTCCAGATGGGAAACAAGCCCTTAGTGCATCATAATTTGTGGTGCCATCTCTAAGTTTTCCTGTAACATGAGACACTAAGTGCATCACATGAGAGTAGCGTTCTACGTCCATAAATTGTGTGACTTTTACAGTGCCAGGTTCGCTTACGCGACCTATGTCGTTACGCCCTAAGTCCACTAACATAACGTGCTCGGCTCGTTCTTTTTCATTATTCCGCAATTCTTTTTCTAGTGCTAAGTCTTCCGTATTATCAATCCCACGTCTACGAGTTCCTGCAATAGGATGTGTGGCCACCATGCCATCTTCAACTTGTACAAGCAACTCTGGAGACGCACCAACAATATGGAAGTCGTTCAATTCCATGTAGTACATGTAAGCAGAAGGATTTATGGCTCTAAGTGTCCTGTAAATCTGGAATGGATGTGCAGATGTTGGTCGTGATAATCTTTGTGAAATAACAGTTTGAATGTTATCTCCTTCAACAATATATTGTTTGCATTTTCGAACCATTTCCGCATACTTTTTTTTAGTTATATTGGATTGCAGTTTAGAGTTTTTATTGACGGAGTCAGTCCGATTGTTTTGGGGCATTTTTACAGGTTTGGTTAACCTGTTCACGAGATCGTCAATTCGGTTAATAGCTTCATTATAGGATTGTTTTACGTTACCGTTTAGATGAGCATGGCTTACAACACGTATTCTGTGTCGGAGATGATCAAATATCAAGAAAGTTGTAGTTAACATGAATACGGATTCAGGTAGGTTGAGAATGTCAGAATTTGGAGAAGGCAATTGTTCAAAGTAATTTACTGCCTCATAAGCCAGATATCCAACCGCTCCTCCGTTGAAACGTTGTTGGTCTTCAAGCGGTATCATCTTGAATTTAGATAATTCATCAGATACTGGAATTAGTGGGTCTATAGCTCCATCTGGTTGGTTTTTGCCTGTTTTTATAACTTTCATGGGCTCCGTACCTATAAAACTGTAGCGTGCAATACGATCTCCACCTTCCACGCTTTCAAACAGAAAAGAATACGGAGGTTTCGCGACTTTAAGATAGGCTGAGACAGGAGTTTCTAAGTCTGCATTTATCTCCCGATATATGGGTATCAAATTGCCTTTGTCACTAAGTGCTTCGGCCTGTTCCAAGGTTGGATAGTACAATTTCTGAAACCTCTTTATTTGAGAATAATTATTTTAAATCATTTGTTTTAGAAAGGATTAACCCAATTTTAGTTTTTATCTCATCCAATTTGCTCTCGGAAATGGCTTGGGCTTGATTGGCTCCTTTGGCAAGCAAATTGTCTAACTCTCCAACGTCTCCCATAAGTCTTTTATATCTACGTTGAATAGGAATTATTTCATCTATGACTACTTCTGCAACTCTTAGTTTAAGTTCCCCATAACCTTTGGCATCCTCAAAATCAGTTTCTACATCAGATTCACTTTTCCCAGTAATTACTTTGTAGATGCCTAGCAGATTGTTCACTCCAGCCTTTTCGGGTTCTTTGGAAAATCTGATTTCATTCCCAGAATCTGTTACAGCACGTGTTATAGATTTTTTTATTTCATCTGGATGGTCTAGCAAGCCGACTGCATGGCCGCTAAGTTGTGTTTCGCTTTTGGACATTTTCACCAATGGATCATTTAATGCCATCACACGTGCTCCAGTTTTAGGTATTATAGCTTTGGGCAAAGTGAATGTTTCACCAAATATGTGGTTGAATCTTTGTGCTATATCTCTTGCTAGTTCAACATGTTGTTTTTGATCATCACCAACGGGTACCTCTTGGGCATCATATAGAAGGATGTCTCCTGCCATAAGTACCGGATAATCAAGCAAGCCCATAGATACGCTTATTTGATTGCTAGCTTTATCTTTATATTGTGTCATTCTTTCAAGCCAACCTAAAGGAGTTGAACAATTTAAAATCCAACACGCTTCTGCATGTGCAGCTACATGGCTTTGAATGAATAAGGTGCATTTTTCAGTTTCTATACCTGCAGCGATAAGTATTGCTGCCAGAGATCTGGTTTGGGTTCGTAGCTGTATAGGATCTTGAGGTACAGTCAAAGCATGAAGGTCTACTATGCAGAAGAAATTCTCCTTTTCAGTTTGATGACCTACCCAACCTTTTATGGCACCGAGGTAATTGCCTAAATGCACATCACCAGAAGGTTGTATTCCACTAAACACTCGTTTTTTGCTGGTTTCTAGTTTAAATTGTGTGTTTGTTGGGTTTATTTTCTGGTTTTGCATACAGATCATATTCCTTTTGATATTGTAGAGCTTTTAATTAGACAAAAAAACCCGTCCTCACAAGGGACGGGTTGAAGTCGTGGTGCCACCCTAATTTAGTTGCCGAACCTCCAATGAAGAAAGCCGTTGGCAACATCTCTGTCGCACATGTTGGTTCGTGTCTAAAACGAAACTCCATGGTCTAGGTTTTGATAACGGTACCATCTTCCGGCCAGCCCTATTGTTAGATTTAATCTAATTTTCAGGTGGCAGCTCCCAGGTCCATTCAGTTTCTGCGCCAGCACCCATTCACATCATAGTAGGGTTTTCTGAGCTTCGCTGTAAACTTACTAGTCCTGTTCTCAGCTTGTAATTATTTCCAATTTTCGCCAGTATACTCGGGGGGATAAATGATTGTCAAGCATGTCTGGTGTTAGTGGAAATACATAAACTGGTATGGAATTCATATTTTAAAAGGCTGTAGGAAAGTGATTATTTGGTCTGTGTAGAATGAGTAGGTCAATGCGTGGAGTTATTTTAAAAGAGTTACAACTCTATCTAAAATGTGATGTCCAATTTCGTATTTCGTCATTAATGGAAATTCTTCAACTCCACCTTCATTGTCTATTAGTGTGACTTTGTTAGTGTCTGTACCAAATCCACTATCCTTGGAAGTGATCTCATTTGCTACTATCAAATGCAATCCTTTGCTTATTAGTTTTGCATGAGCGTTTGATTGTAATGATTCACTTTCGGCTGCAAATCCTATCTTTATAAGTCCTTGATGAGTGGTTTCTTTTAGGACGTCTGGATTCTTAGTCAATTCTAAGGTCCATGTGTTCGATACATCCTTTTTGATTTTGTGGTCTGCTATTTTTGTTGGACGCCAGTCACTAACTGCTGCAGCCATAATCAGAACATCAGCGCTTTCACATTCTTCATGTATTGCCTTTTTCATTTCTAGGGCTGTTTCAACTTTTATTACTTTTATTCCTACTGGATCTGGTAGGGATGATTGTGCGGATATGATGACTGTTGTGGCTCCGCGATCTCTGGCTGCTTTAGCTATGGCATAGCCCATTTTCCCAGACGAGCGATTTGATATAACTCGAACTGGATCGAGTGGTTCTTGTGTGCCACCAGCACTGATGGTTATTTTACGATTTAGTAGATCTCCTTGACTGCCCAAAACAATACTTATATGGTCAAGAATTTCTTGCGTAGATACCATGCGTCCATTGCCCCAATTCCCAGATGCTAGATATCCTTCTTCTGGCCCAACTATCTTATGTCCTATAGACGTGAGTTTCTTTGCATTTTCTTGAGTTATGGGATTGTCGTACATATTGGCATCCATTGAAGGAGCTAGTATCACTGGGCTTTTGGTTGCTAATATTGTTGTGGATAGGGCGTCGTCTGCTAGACCATGTGCCATCTTTGCCATGGTGTTGGCTGTGGTTGGAGCTACAACTATTACATCGGCACGTTTTGCTATAGCTATATGATCCATACTCATTTCTGATTTAGGATCGAAAATATCAGTTGTGACTGGTCTATGTGTGATACTTTGGAAGATGATTGGAGATAGAAAATTAGTGGCCGCAGTAGTCATAATTACGTCCACAAGTGCTCCAGATTGAGTTAGTTTGCTTGCTAGGTCTATAGCCTTATAACAAGCTACACTCCCGGTAACTCCTAGAGCGACACGGCTATTTTTCAATGGATTTGGCATCTAGTGAAGCTCCTTTCCATAAATAATATATTTATAAGGTGACGTCGTTTGTGTTCATTTCGTGAATTAGACTGAGACCAATTAATGTGAGGTCTGGATTTACTTCGTCAAAAATATCTATTTCCTTATTTATTATAGCTGCAAGTCCTCCCGTAGCTACTACTGTCGGAGTAGTTCCCATTTCTTCACGGAATCTTTTCACCATGCCTGTTACCATGTCAGAGAATCCAAAAACCAAACCTGATTGTATAGAATGGACAGTATTTTTACCGATTGCTTTAGGTGGACTGTTAAGATCTACTCGTCGTAGTTGTGATGAAGCGTGGTATATAGTATCAGCTGCGACAGAAATACCTAGAGATATGGCTCCTCCAAGATAATCTCCTTTTTCTGATATGGCGTCAAAAACGGTAAAAGTGCCTACGTCGACGATTATCGTTGGGCCTCCATATAAGTTGATAGCTGCTGTTGCGTCTACTATTCTATCCGCACCTACGTCGTGTGGGCTATCATAAAGTATTTTGATACCTGTTTTTGTTCCTGCTCCAACTACCAATGGTGAGACTCCAAAGAGTGTTTGGCATAGGTGTACGAATGTTGGAGTTAAAGGTGGGACTACACTACAAATCGCGACAGAATTTACGTCTTTAGGAGATATATTACTTTGAAGTAGTAGTTGAGTGAATGTTAGTCGATATTCGTCTGTAAATTTTGATGCATCTGTTGCAATGCGCCAAGTAGCCTTTAGGGATTTTTCATGAAAAATACCCATAGTGACATTGGTGTTGCCTATATCTAAAGCTAACAACATAGTAGTTTAATTATACCATTGGCCGAATAAGATATCTTAGTAAAGTATGATAGATGAGAGGAGTCGTTATTTAATAGTTTTATGTATTTGTTAATGGGTTCTTCGTAATGTACCTGAGAAGTTTGTTAATTTGTGTGCATGTGTTGGTGTGTTGAAGCTAGTTATACACCATGCTATACTTTCTCCTCAATAGTGACGTGATATATTGAATCCACCTTATGGTTGTAATATTTAAGTTCGATGTGCTGAAATTTTTGTATATGACAGGATCTATTATGGAGGATAGTTGCACATGGCTCAGACAGAGGTTCTGACTCCTTATCAGGTCAAGAGATACAGTAGGCATATTATTATGCCTCAAGTTGGTAGTAAAGGACAGCGCAAACTTCTAGATTCCAAGGTTTTGATGATTGGAGCTGGAGGGCTAGGTTCACCTATATCTATATATTTGGCTTTGGCTGGTGTTGGTACGATTGGAATCGTCGATTTTGACAAAGTTGATGTTACTAATTTACAACGGCAAATCCTGCATTATAACGATGATGTTGGAAGACCTAAGGTGGAATCTGCTATTAGTACATTGAATGCATATAATCCAGATGTAAACGTTATAGCTCATGAAGAACCAATTGCGTCGTATAATGCCATGGATATTATGCGAAATTACGATATTGTTATAAACGGAGCTGACAATTTCCCTGCTAGATATCTTGTTAACGACGCTGCTTATTTATCTGATAAACCTCTGGTTGATGGCAGTATTCTTCTGTTTGATGGTCAGGCAACAGTGTTTTTGCCTGGTAAGGGGTGTTACAGATGTTTGTTTCCTTCACCACCACCTCCAGGGGAAGTTCCCAGTTGTGCTGAAGCTGGAGTTCTTGGTATGTTGCCAGGGTTAGTTGGAAGTATACAAGCTACTGAGACTGTGAAACTAATTATTGGAGTAGGCGAGTCTTTGGTTAGTCGCTTATTACTAATTGATGCTTTGAGTATGGAATTCCGTACGGTTAAATTACAATGGAATCCTAATTGTCCTCTGTGTGGCAACAATCCTACTGTCACAGAACTTATAGATTATGAAGCGTTCTGTGGAGTTGCCATTTCTTAAGGTTAGGTGTTTGTATACCTAGATTTGGTTATCCAAGATGTTTCGCAACTTTTTAATTTCACCCTGTAGCTGGGTTTTTTCATTTTCTGATTCGGTTAGGCGGTCTAAAAGGCGTAACACGACTTCAATGCCTGCTAAATTGACGCCCAGTTCTTCCATAAGATTTCTGACTCTGTGGACTCTTTCAATATCTCGACGTGAGAATACTCTTTGGTTACCACGAGTTCTTGCTGGTTGAATTAGTCCTAAGCTTTCGTAATAACGGAGAGTTTGGGTTCGAATGCCTAACATGCGTGCTGCGACACTTATTATAAATACTGGCTCTTCATAACTGAACATGTCGTTCATTTTACTGTTCTATCTCCGTGATGAGAGTAGTTTTTTGAGGTTAACAATCACATCTTTTTCTTCGTCTGTGAGATTCTTGATAAGTGTGGGACGTAGTGTAACATAGAGATCCCCTTTGACTTTTGTGTTGTTTGAATTAGGCATACCTAATCCTGTTAGCCGTATTTTTTGTCCGTTTTGACTTTCTGGTGGTATCTTGAGACGTACAGTGGTTTGGAGAGTTTTTAATTGTATATCGCCTCCTAGTATTGCATCTTCAAAAGGAACTTCTATATCAACGTAAAGATCTTTATTAACTCGTTTAAAGCGATTGTGTGAAGCTACATTAATATCAATAAATAACTCTACTTTTTCATCAAGTAATACTCGTACTTTAGAGCCTGTATTCACTCCTGATGGTATACTGACTTCTATATGATGTTTTCTATTTCCAGACGGAACGGATACATGACGTTTGGTTCCAGAAAACGCTTCTTCAAGAGTTATAGTTATTTGTGTTGTCAATTGTTGTGGTACTGGTGTAGGGTGCTTGTGATTTGTTGTGTGACTGTTGAATCCACCGAAAATGTTTTCTATGGATTCAAATATATCTTTAGGAAAGCCAGATTTGTTTCGGTTTGAACCAGATCCCCATGGGAATGGGTTATTTGTAGTATGTCCTTGTTGGGTACGGAATTGATCTATATGATTCCATTTCGAACCATATTTGTCGTATTTCTTACGGTTAATTGGATTGGATAAAACTTCATAAGCTTCATTGACTTGTTTAAATCGCTTTTCAGTTTTTTCATCATTAGGGTTTAAGTCTGGATGATATTTGCGTGCCAATTTTCGAAACGCATCGCGTATTTGTTTGTCATTGGCATTTTGGGGAACATGGAGTATTTCATAATAGTTAGCCATCATCGAACCTCCATATCCTCAATGGTATCATTCATAAACAGTAACATATATTAGACGAATATTCAAACAAAGATATAGTAAATACTTTAAGTTTATTGACATAGAAAGAAGAAATATATATTATAGTATACTTGGTAGCTATAAGGCTATTTACATATAAACTATTTATAAGGAGAGTTGAATATGTTAATGGAAATTCTGGACACAATTAATGAAGCACATGAGGAAAAAAACTTTTATGGTAGTTTTGGGGGATATAATCAAACTAACAGACAGTTATCTCCATTAGATGTCATACAAAATGCAGATGATGTGTTAATTAAAGCGTCGATACCAGGGGTAAATCCTGTAGATATTAACGTGACAGTTGAAAATAGTATGTTGACCATCGAAACGAAACTTGATGATAATACTTGTGATTCAGATAACAATGGGGATTATTTAATTAAAGAACGTAGGAATGATAAATTCTATAGAAAACTACGTATTCCTGAAATTATTGATTTGGACCGAGTAGAATCTAGTTATGCCCAAGGTGTATTAACCATTCGATTTCCAAAGTTGGAGACAAAAAAGGCCAAAAAAATCGAAATAAAGGTCTTCTAGTAGATGTGAAATATACATACGGGTTTTCTGTAGAGTTAAAATTATGGCCTGTGTGTTAGTTTTTTGAATATAGAATAACGTTAGTATACAAATTACCCGATGTAATTTTCCTCGAATTTTGTATTGTCCAATAGTTCTTTTGAGTACTATATTGGCCTGTCAGTGTTATCAAGATATTGATATAATTGGTGTGTATTGGAGGCGATATGTATGTCGATTTATACGAAGACAGGTGACACAGGGGAAACCAGATTATTGTTTGGAGGCAAAGTTCCTAAGACAGATCCTAGGTGTGAAGCTTATGGAGCAACCGATGAAGCTGTATCTGCTATGGGATTGGCTCGTTCTTTTTCACAACATCCACGTATTAAAGAGATACTTTTTTCGGTACAAAAAGAGATGTTTATAATTGGTGCTGAACTTGCTACTGATCACAAGGAATATGAAAGTCTCAAGAGTAATTTCCGAGTAATCACTTCTGAGATGGTGGGCAGATTGGAAAATCTAATAGATGAATTGAGTGAAGGATTAAATTTGCCGGATAAGTTTATAATTCCTGGTGCTTCACCTGCATCAAGTTGCCTTGATCTTGCAAGGAGTCTTTTACGTACAGGAGAGAGACGTGTTGTGGCTCTTAATGAAAAAGGCTTGTTACGTAATGTAGAAGTTTTAAGATACTTGAACCGTCTTTCCGATCTTCTATTTATGTTAGCCAGATATGAAGATAGAGATCTGCCGTTTGAGATTCTAACAGGAGAAGAGTAACTGCTTATGGCTTGGTTCACTAACCATATCATATGCAAATCTAAGGAATTTATATTTCTGAATTGCTTATAACTTGTAATGTGACATGGTGCAGTTTTAGTATATGTGCATTGGTGGTGTTTGTGTTGTGATATTCACTTTGGTGTTAAGAATAATAGTTCTCGAGTCAAGATACTATGTAAGGAATTGGAAGTGTCCATGTCAAGTACTAGAATTGCTATAGTCAATTATCAGGCTGGTAATCTACGAAGCGTGCAGAAGGCTCTTGAAAAATTTGGTGTTTGTACTGAAATCACATCTGATGTTGATCAAATTAAACGTGCTGATGGATTGGTGTTTCCAGGGCAAGGGTCATGTGACTCGTCGATGATGCAACTCAATAAGAAAAATCTTATAGATCCTATCAGAGAATATATATCCACGAACAAACCATTTTTAGGCATTTGTTTAGGTTTGCAATTACTTTTTGATAGATCCGATGAAGGAATTGAACCATGCCTTGGAGTATTGAGAGGCTATAACAGGCGTTTCCCAAAGGACGGTAAAGTTCCACATATGGGATGGAATCAGGTAGAATTTGATTTAAAACATCGAATATTCGATGATATAGATAATGGATCCAATTTCTATTTCGTACATAGTTATTACGCCGTTCCTGATGATCATAACGTGGTCGCTGGACACACAACATATGGAGTGAAATTTTGTAGTGCAGTGGCGTGGGGAAATGTGACTGCAGTTCAATTTCATCCTGAAAAGAGTGGAGTGACAGGTTTGAAAATATACAAAAATTTTATCAAACTTGTAAGAGAATCTAAGTGTGAGTAGATGAAACAAGTATGGATATAATACCAGCAATAGATCTTAGAGGCGGTAAATGCGTCAGGCTTTTGCGTGGCGATTATGCTTGTGAAACTGTGTATTCTGAAGATCCTATAGAAGTAGCAAAAAACTGGGAAAATCTTGGGGCAACTAGGATTCACGTGGTTGATTTGGATGGAGCTAGGACAGGTTCACCAGAAAATTTAGATGTGGTGAAATTTATGGCATCAATAGTATCCGTACCTATACAGTTAGGTGGCGGAATGCGTGAAATAAAAACCATTGAAGATGTTATATCTGTTGGGGTTGATAGAGTTGTGTTAGGAACAGCTGCACTTGAGAAACCTAATTTTGTAGAAGATATATCGTCTGTAATAGGCCCAAAATCATTAGTGATTAGTTTGGATTCTAAGGATGGATACGTGTACGTTAGAGGCTGGACTGAGAGTACTAAAGTACGAATCATTGATTTGGCGACAAGTATGCAAGATTTAGGAGTATGTCGTTTTATGTATACAGATATTGCTCGTGATGGAACTCTTACATCTCCAAATTTCGATGTCATCAAAGATTTAATAAACCGTATTAATGCACAATTGATTGTCGCTGGAGGTATTACCTCGATACAGCATCTTATAGAACTATCTTCAATAGGTGTTGAGGCGGCTGTAATTGGTAGAGCTCTATATACAAATGATATTGATTTAAAACAAGCTATTCTGACAATTAATGCATGAATAAAAAATAAATAATTAGAGGTTATCGTAGATGTCTCAAAAATCTAGTCATACCCAAAAATCATCTCTGATAGAGATATCAGAGATCCGAGATTATGATACTTATAGAGTAATGTCTTTAACTCCCTTGCTTCCTTATCATGTGGTTGCAGATGTAGGATGTGGTTCTGGATATTTGACTATACCCTTGGCCAAATATCTTTTTGATGGCAAAGTGTATGCTGTCGATAATAGCAAGGACATGTTGGATAATACTAAATGTCAAATG
>CAZSCD010000063.1:0-8659 GCA_964605345.1 uncultured Dehalococcoidia bacterium | reverse complement strand
TTTATGCCCAGAGTTTTTAGTTTGGTTCTGTCAGATTCAGGTATAATTCCACCAGCGATAACTATCACATCATCCATATTGTTATCAGTAAGGCCTTGAAAGATATGAGGGAATAAGTCTAAGTGGGCTCCAGAAAGAATACTAAGTCCTATGACGTCAACGTCTTCTTGCAAAGCTGTTTCCACAATCATTTCAGGAGTTTGACGTATACCGGTATATATGACTTCCATTCCAGCGTCGCGTAGAGCGCGAGCAATAATCTTGGCGCCCCTGTCATGTCCATCTAGTCCTGGTTTAGCTACCAGTACGCGTACAACACCAGATTTCACTTTGTCACCTCCTGGCTGTGTCTCTATCAACCAACTCAATTAATACTCCTTGAGTTGATTGAGGATGCAGAAATGCTATCATGCCGGTTAGTCCTTGTCGTGGAACTTTGTCAATTAGCTTTATGCCATTCGATGCCATTACATCTAATGTTTCTTTAAGATTATCTACCTCAAAGCAGATGTGATGAAGGCTTTCACCTCTTCGTTCTATAAATCTAGCTATACTGCCATGTTGGTTAGTTGGTTGTATTAGTTCCAGTTTAGAGCCGTTAATGTCAATTAGCGCTGCTTTCACTTCTTGGTCTGGAACATCTTCTACAATTGAATTGCCTAGGTCGAATAAATATTCATAGAATTCGAGCGTTTTTTCTATATCACGTACTGCAATACAAGTGTGATGTAACCGTTCAGCCGTACAAATATTGTGTAATGACATAAGAAAATCCTTTTGTTAGTTTTCATTCAGTGCATTGATGGTTACTAATAATCAAATTGTATTGAACTCTTGTTGTTCTCCAAAAACCTCTCTAAGTACATTCGAAATTTCACCAATGGTCGCGTATGATTCAACACATTCCAAGATTATAGGTATAGTGTTAGCTTCACTTATTGCGACATCTTTTAATTTATTTAGACTGTTTTGGACTTCAGAATCATCTCGTATCTCACGTATTTTGGATAGTCTCTTTAATTGGACTTTTGTTTCTTTAGGATCTATTGTCTGAAGTTTCTCTATGGGAGGTGTGGGTACTTGATATTCATTTACCCCAACTATAATTCTGGTTTTTTGTTCAACCTCTTTTTGGTGTGTGAAGGCACTTTGGTGAATTTCGTGTGTTTGAAATCCTTGTTCAAGAGCAATTAATGCTCCACCCATACGGTCTATATGATCTATATATGCAAGAGAGGCTTCCTCCAAGCGATTGGTAAGATTTTCAATGTAATATGATCCCGCCAGCGGATCTACAGTTTCGGTTATGCCACTTTCATGAGCAAGTATTTGTTGAGTTCGTAGTGAAAGTTGTACGGATTCCTCTGTCGGTAGGGCCAACGCTTCATCTCGTGAATTAACATGTAATGATTGAGTGCCACCGAGTATTGCCGCTAGAGCTTGAGTAGTTGTACGTATTACGTTGTTGTCTGGTTGTTGTGCGGTTAAAGAAACTCCCGCAGTTTGTGTGTGGAATCTGAGCATCCAAGATCGAGGATTTTTTGCACTGAACCGATCTTTCATAATTTTGGCCCACATTCGTCTGGCGGCGCGAAACTTCGCAATTTCTTCGAATAGGTTACTTTGTGCTACAAAGAAGAAAGAGAGTCTGCCGGCAAAGTCATCGACATTCAATCCAGTTTTTAGTGCTGCCTCTACGTAGCTTATAGCATTTGAGAATGTGAATGCTAGTTCTTGTACTGCAGTTGCACCAGCCTCACGCATGTGGTATCCACTGATACTTATGGTGTTCCATTGAGGTACATTTTCTGCACAATACTGAAAAACATCCGTTATTAGTCGCATCGATGGTTTGGGTGGATAAATATAAGTTCCACGTGCTATGTATTCTTTCAGAATGTCATTCTGAATAGTACCGCTTATTTGGTTTAAGGGTACGTTTTGTTTTTTTGCTACAGCTATATACATCGCTAAAAGAATTGATGCTGTAGCGTTAATCGTCATAGATGTGCTTACTTGATTCATTGGAATGCCGTCGAATAATACTTCCATGTCTGCTAGGCTATCTATTGGTACGCCTGCTCTTCCAATTTCACCTATTGCCATGGCGTGATCAGAATCGTATCCTGTTTGAGTTGGCAGATCAAAAGCAATACTAAGACCTGTTTGCCCTTGGTCAAGAAGATATCTATATCGACGATTAGATTCTTCTGGAGAGGCTAATCCCGCGTATTGCCGCATCGTCCACAGCCGACCACGATACATGTTTGGTTTTACTCCTCTCGTGTATGGATACTCACCTGGGTAGCCTAGGTTTTCCATATAGTTGAAGTTAGGGAGATCTTCTGGAGTATATAGAGTGTCAATTTCTAACTCAGAGTCAGTCTCAAATTTATCCTGACGCTCTTTTGATCGTTGGGTTATTTTATGAAGCGTATTGTCATCCCATTCTCTTTTTGTTTCGCTGGGCATGTTTCTCCTTCAAATTATTTTATTTGCAATTCACAGGAGTGTAGTTAATCATAAAAGATGTGTCAATTCATATTAACAAAAATTAACCTTGAATATCTTTCATTCACGTAAGTAGTCTATTACAATTAACGTCTACAGTAAAAAGTTAAGCGTCGGTGGAAATTTCATGGCACATCGATTAGTTTCGGGTAATCCCCAAGACGACGACCATTCTCTAGATACTAATTTGAGACCACGTAATTTGTCTGATTACGTGGGGCAGAAATCTGTCAAGGATAATTTGGATATAGCCATAGCGGCTTCCAGACAACGTGGTGAGCCACTGGACCACATTTTGATTTACGGTCCACCTGGATTGGGCAAGACTACGTTAGCATATATTATAGCTACAGAGATGGGCGTACGTATTCGTACAACTTCGGGGCCTGCGATTGAGAGACCTGGAGATATGGTGGCAATTCTTACGCAACTTCAAGAAGATGAAGTTCTTTTCATAGATGAAATTCATAGATTAAGTCGTGTGGTTGAGGAAGTTTTGTATCCTGCCATGGAAGATCTCTTCGTATCGTGGGTTGTGGACAAAGGATTGAAAGCACGTAGCATGAAATTGAGTGTTAAACCGTTTACTTTAATTGGTGCAACTACTCGTTATGGTATGTTAAGCGCGCCTATGAGAGATAGATTTGGGTCAATACATCGTCTGGATTTTTATCAAGAATCTGACATGTATGATATTGTGGAAAGATCAGCTCGGATTCTGGATATACTTGCTGATGAGGAAGGTTTGACAGAAATATCCAATCGTTCTCGAGGAACTCCAAGAGTTGCAAATAGGTTACTGAAATTGGTCAGAGATTATGCACAAGTTAAAGCGGACAATATCATCACAAAACAGGTTGCTTTAGAGGCTCTATCAAGACTTAAGGTTGATTCTTCGGGTTTGGACGGAATAGATCATATGGTATTGAACTCAATTATTGAAAAATTTGATGGAGGACCAGTTGGATTGGATTCAATAGCAGCATCTATTGGGGAAGAACCAGATACCATTGAAGATGTGTGTGAACCTTATTTATTGCAGTTAGGGTTTTTGCAAAGGACCAGTCGAGGTCGGATGGCAACTCGTCGTGCATTTGAACATCTTGGTTTCAAATATACGAAGGATTTATCTGATCCATCCCAAATCCAGACAAGTCTTTTCGATTAAAAATGGATTTTATGTGGCTGCATGATAAATCGTGTTACTAAGATAAGTGTTTGGATCTCTTATAAGGCTTAATTTTCCATTAAATATAATTGATTCGCACGATGCAAGTTGGCATATAATCCGTTGTTTGCAATAAGTTGTTTATGATTTCCAGTTTCTACGATCTCCCCGTGATTAAAAACAAAAATCTTATCAGCATTTCGTATCGTTGATAACCGATGTGCCACTATTATAGATGTCCGCCCGCTAAGTATTTTTGACATTGATGTCTGAATTAAGTATTCAGTGTGACTGTCTATGTTGGCTGTAGCTTCATCTAAAATCAGGATACGTGGATTGGATGCTATAGCTCTTGCGAAGTTTAAAAGTTGACGTTGTCCAATGCTGAAATTTGAACCTCGTTCGTGGCAAATAGTATCATATCCTTTGTCTAGATTCTCAATGAAACTGTGTGCTCCCGATACCATTGATGCTTCTATCATTTCTTGATCGCTTATGTTTGCGTTATTGTATTTGATGTTTTCTCTGATAGTACCAGAGAAAAGGAATGGTTCTTGCATAACTACGCCAAAGTTTCTAATCAAAGATTCGCGTGTTTTATCTCTGATGTCATGCCCATCTATTAAGATGGCCCCGTTGTGTTTGTGTAGATCGTAAAAACGAGACAAGAGCGATATTAGCGTCGTTTTACCTGATCCTGTTGGACCAACTATGGCGACTGTCTGACCAGCTTCAATACGCAAGTTTATGTTTTTCAATACCAATTCGTTGGGTTCATAACCGAAAGACACATCGCGTAATTCGATTGTCCTTTCAAATTTCTCGAAAGGCGTTGATTGTTTTGAGTCAGTAATCTCTGGTTTATAATCTAGTAAGTTGAAGATACGTACTCCCGAGGCCATTGCCCTTTGAAAGTGAGTATATTGCATCGTTAGATGACGTATTGGATCAAAAAACCTTTGTATGTACATGATATATGCAATCAGTGCGCCTATACCCAATTCACCATTGGAGACCATTCGTGCCCCAAAGAAAATAACAGATATAATTGCTAATGCCGTTAATATATCTACAGGGACCAGGAGCCCAGCAGATAAACTGCTAGCGGAATTGTTGCTTTGAAGATTGTCTTTATTTTTTTTATTGAAGATATTCAAATTTAAGGTCTCACGGTTCATGCTTTGTACAACACGTACGCCTGTAATATTCTCGTTGAATGCGCTGTTAACTATTGATATAGTGATTCGTACTTTTAGGAATGCTCTCCGAGCGAAAGATTGCCAGAAGTACATTAATAGTACGAGTACTGGGATAATTGCCAAACAAAACATTCCTAGCTTTAGATTCATTAGAAGTAAAATTGTTGCTATACCAAATAGGCTTAACAATTCACCAATTGTCATTATTAATAGGGCCATAAATTCCTGTAATTGGCCTATATCTCCCAAAACTCGAGACATAATGCGTCCCACTTCAGTTTTATTATAGAATGCGAGAGTCAGTTTTTGCAGATGACTAAACACAGTTTTACGTAGGTCATATAACATACCTTGACTAATAGACACCATGGATGTTTCTTGGATGTAGTTGCTAATCCAACTAGTAAGTGCAGTAATCACAAAAACAATAAATAGTATGTTGAGAGATTTGATATCGTCGTAGACTATGAAGTCATCTATTCCTTTACCAATAAGCCATGGGATTGCCAATAGAGTAGAAATAAATATAACCATCGAAATAGTAGCCACAACTGTCAATCTAAGATAAGGTGTGATAAATGGCATTAATCTACTGACTACTCTTTGGTCATATACTCTTCCAAAAATCTCATCGTCGGTTTGTGTGGTATCCGTGCCATGAGTGTGGAAGAAATTCATGATAGGGGATTGCCTTTTGGCTGCAAGTTCATTTCTGAGATTTCATACAGTTTCTCATTTTGAGGTCGAATCTGGAGTTCATATATTTGATTGTAGAGTCCACCCATGGCAATCAATTCTAAATGAGTTCCTGTTTCTTTAATTTTGCCTTTATCAAGTACGAGTATGTTATCGGCTTTGTGTACACTGTTGAGCCTGTGAGCTATTATAAAGGTGGTTCTTTTAGATGTAATTGTTTGGATTGCTTTGTGAATTAGATGTTCGGTCTCAGTATCCACGCTCGAAGCTGAATCATCGAGGATCAACAATCGAGGATTCAGCAATACAGCACGAGCAATTGACAAGCGTTGACGTTGTCCTCCAGATAATTGTGAGCCGCGTTCTCCAATTAGAGTATTATATCCATTTTCTAGAGATTCTATGAATTCATGTAGATGTGCTGCCTTTGCGGCATGAATGATTTCGCTTTGCGTAGCATTTGGTCGTCCATAGGATATGTTTTCTCCTATGCTACAAGAGAACAGAAAAACGTCCTGTTGTACAATGCCAATATTGTTGCGTAGCGATTCGATTGTTACTTGTTTTGTATCAATATTATCTATCGTAATACGTCCAGACGTCGCCTCATAAAATCTGGGCAAGAGGTTTATGACAGATGATTTACCGCTACCTGGAGCGCCTACTAAAGCTGTTGTCGTTCCTGGTTTGGATTCAAAGCTGATATTTTTGAGTGCATTAGTGTTATCACCATAATTGAAACTTACGTTTTCAAATTTTATATGGCCTTTAATATTAGACAAGTTGCGTAGCAAAACTGGGCGACTTACTATAGGTTCGGCATCTAGAACGTCAAATATTCTTGATCCTGCCGCTGAGGCTCTAGCATAAGTATTAACTATCCATCCAGCCATCCTGACTGGCATAGCAAGAATTTGCATATAGATGATGAATTGAGCCAATTCTCCGTAACTCATTTGGGTTTGCATAACCTTCCATCCCCCAAACCATAAAATAATTCCTAGGGCAATTTGGAATGTAAATAGAGTGAATGAATAATTGGACACATTAAGACGTTCAGCTTCTATTGTCTCTTGAGTTACATCAATGTTTTGCCGGTCAAATTTTAATTCCTCATGCTGTTCTGCGCCAAATGCTTTGACTATACGGACTCCTGTCAAATTCTCTTGGAGTATTGTGCTTAATGCCGCATTTTTCTGCTGAACTCTAATCCAAATTTGTCTCATTTTGAGTCTTATTTGAGATGATCGAAAGGCTACAATCGGCATGAAAATTACACTTACTAATCCCAATTGCCAGTTTAGTGTTATGAGGATCGCGCTGACAATAATAAAAAGCGCTATAAAGTATGGAGCACGCACAACCCCTAGATTGATAAACATCCGTATATGTTCGGTATCTGTTATTGCTCTAGACATCAAATTGCCGGTATGGTGGCGGTCATGGTATGAGTAGCTTAACTTTTGAGTGTGCTTAAAGAAGTCATTTCGTATTTCATAGGCCACTAGGTGACCGATTACTTCTCCTATATATGTTTGCCCATAAGAGAAGATGCCACGTAGTGTGAAAAGTCCAAGTATTAACAGAGAAGCCCAAATGATAACGCCTTCTGAGATCGATCCTTCTTTGGATGTTTCTGTGACATGATCCAGGGCATTTCCAATGATTTTAGGTATTATAAGATAAGATATTGTAGCTGCAATTGTACATAAGTAAGCAACAAACAATTTCCATTTGTGGTGTAACGCTATAAGTATTATTCTCAGAATTGCGGTCATTAGTTTCGTATATGTGGGAACAACATGTTTTTCACTATGGATGCTATTTCACATGGTATAGTAGCCATTCAAATATAAACAAGTCTGTTTTATGTGTCATCAATCACAAATATTAGTTCAAGTGTATTATTTTGAAGGTATTGAAATATTAGACTAACATAAACAACTTGATTTTAAGAGTAAAGTAAAATGAAAAACCATTGCATTAATTGCAAGTCTGGGTCTACATCTGCCTTGATTCGTCCTATGGATAAAAAGGACATTCGGACGGTTTCTAAAGTTGAGCGTAATGCGTTTCCTAATCTATTTCCATATACTTCTTTTAGGTCTGAATTAAGTTCACCAAAAGCATGTTATTTGGTCGTATGTCGTAAAATTGATGGTTATGGTAACGCCAGGAAGAATAAAACAAACAATTTTGCCCAAAACAACACAATTTCAGCTTTTAGAAATTGGTTGATGTCGGATATGCGAATTTTCTTGGGGCGGAAATTCTTGTGTAGCAATTGCAGAATGGATCTAGCTGGATTTGTGGGTATTTGGCGAATGTTGAATGAAGCACATATTGTGTCTATTGCTGTCAAAAGTGAATTTAGAGGGTGTGGATTAGGAGAACTTTTGATTATAGGGGCTATTGAACAGGCTATGGCTATGAAGATTGACGTAATGACCCTAGAGGTTCGTTTTTCAAATCTTGTTGCCCAAAATCTTTATTCCAAATACGGTTTTAACAAAGTTGGAGTCCGGAAAAATTATTATAGTAATGATCGTGATTATGTTTTTTTTATGTCGACCTACTATATCTACACATCAAATTTCCTAACACGATTTAATCAACTTGTGGAACTTCACGGAGAACGTTGGGGACAATCTGAACGTTTACTTAACAAATAGATCAGTAGCTATGATTTGTGACCATGCCCTAACCATTCATAGAATAAAAGGCTATTTGTCGATGCGTGTTAATACGTGCGAAGCTACCCATGAATTAACATGTCTCCACACAAAATCTGAAAATGACAAGCCTGTGGTGGGCACTCAAAGTCACAGAAAATCAATCAAACGGACACACAATCCGAAGTAATTAGGAAGTTCTATAAGATCTCAGTAATCACTATGGGCGGTGGGGCATCAAACTAGTAAGGTCTGCGTCCGCCGCCGCCACTTTCACGAACTTGATTGTAGCAGTCGCTGCAGTATACGGGCCTGTCACCTCTAGGGCGGAAAGGCACTTCGGCGTCTTTGCCACATTGTGCGCAAGTTACGGAGTGCATCTCCCGTGGGCCGCCTCCTCCGTATCCAGTATT